>JAEWGK010000248.1 GCA_023388385.1 Actinomycetes bacterium
GTCGTGGACCCGGCGGCGACGGCCGACGGCGTGCGCCGGTTCGTGTCGCTGCTGCGGAAGGCGGCGACGGCGGAGAAGGCCCGCCGCGAGGCGGAGGGGCTGGGCCGGCTCACGGCGCCGCGGCTGCCGGCGGTGGCCGATCCGGCCCCGGTGGACGTCCCGTACGTCGGCGTGGAGGGCGCGGCCCGGGCCCTGGGCTGGGCCCGCGGCATCGAGGAGCTGCTGGAGACGTGGGACGAGATCGACTCCCAGCGCCGCCGCCGCGAGTGGCTGGGCGGCGGCCCGCGTGCCGCCGCGCGTCCGATTCCGCTGGTCATGGTGCCGCGGGAGGCGTAGCACCGGCCGCCGACGGCGGCGTGGTCACCGGAACGCACATAGGATCGGCGGCATGCCGACGGATACGGACAACGTCATCGCCTTCCCGGGCGTGCGCGTCGCCCAGGAGCCCGCGACTCTGGTCATCGGGGCGACGCTCCTTGGCGAGCCCGAAACCGTCGTCCGCACCTTCGGCATCAACGATCAGCTGTCGATCCGCCGCCTCGGCGGGTCGCTGCGCCGCATGTTCGGCTGGCCCGACGACGAGCCGCCGACGCGGTTCCTGCTCGGCGCCCCCGGCGACCCGTCGGCGCCGGAGGTCCCGCCGGACTGGCTCATCGGGGAGGTGCTCACCTCTCCCGGCGACGTGATGACGTGGCATTGGGGCCTGTGGACCCACCGGCTGCGGGTGCGCGAGGCGTTCCAGCGCGACGACGCGACGCCCGACGTGCTGTGCATCGCCGCCTCCGGGACCATCGACGGTGCCGACGCACTGGCGCCGGTCGGGGCCGCGGCCTCCGGCGCGGGGGTGCCGGAGACGGCCATCAGCCCGGCGGAGGGGACCGGGCCGGTCCCGCCGCCGCGGCGCTGCGGCGGCATCGTCATGCGGTCGTCGGCGGAGGTCGACATCGCGGCCATCAACCGGGACCTGACGGGCTCGGAGTCCATCGCCCGCACCCTCGGCACCGCCCGCGCGGACCTCGTCGACCTCATCGAGCGCGCCGGCGCCCACGAGTTCGTGCCGCTGCTGCAGGCCCTGGACCTGCGACGGGATTCCGGGTTGCCGGAGGCTCCGGCCCGGGCGATGCGCGCCCTGCCCGCCGAGGACCCCGACGCGGACCCGGCCGGCCACGACGCGGGGCTGGTGCAGCTGCTGTGCCTGTCCGCGCTGGCGGACGACGATCTGCGCCGGGACATCGCCTCCCACACGATGGACCGCCTGGGCTGGCGGCGCCACGACGGGCGGCCCCTGTCCGGCGAGGACGTGGAGGAGCTGTGCCCGGCGACGTGGCGGGCCCTGTGCGCCGCCGGCGTCGCCGGGCCCGATCAGGCCGCCCCGGTGACGCGGCTGGACCTGCTGCGCGAGGCGCTGCGCCGCTGATCCCCCCCCGGGGCGCGGAGTAGACTCCCGGCCGTGCATGAACCCCGACATCACGACGACGGCCGCCCGGCGGCGGACCCCGCCCGGCCGGGCGGCGCCGCGATCCCGGACCCGGATGTGGAGGCCCTCACCCACGCGCCGGCGGAGGCGCCGTTGACGGAGCGCCCCGGGTCCGACCTCGGCCTGCGCGTGCAGCTCATCCGCTTCATCATCTCGGGCGTCATCTCCGCGGTGGTGGACCTGGGCGCGACGCTCGTCTGCAACAGCCTCATCGGCACGCCCATCAACCTGGGCAAGACCGTGGGCTGGGTGCTGGGCACGCTCACCGCCTACGTCATCAACAGCCGCTGGACGTTCAGCGGCGGCCACAGCTGGCGGCGGGCCGCCGCGGTCGCGGTGCTGTACATCATCACGTTCGTCACCCAGCTGGGGATCTTCGGCGCGATGGTGCCGTGGCTGGACGGCTCGTTGGGCTGGAACTTCGAGGTCGCGCAGACCGCGGCCTTCGTCGTGGCGCAGGGCGTCGCCACGGCCATCAACTTCGTGGTGCAGCGCACCGTCATCTTCCGCGTCCGCTGACGGGTCGCGGGCTACCCTGGGGCCGTGACCCAGACCCACGCAGCCCCCGACCTCGTCGCCCACCGCGTCCTGTTCCGCCCGCCGGCGGGATGGGTGGACGATGAGCTGTACTTCACCGTCCACGGCACCGACGGCCACGATGGCGCCGTCGACGCGGTCGGCCGCACCGGACTGACGCTGCGCCCGCACACGCTGGTTCGCGCGGACACGTACTTCGGCCGCTTCCGCGCCTCGCACTGGCAGCGGTGGACGGAGGTGCCGTCCGTGACCCTGCGCGCGGTCGCCGATCCGGGCATCCGCGTCGTGGCCTGCACGGAGGACATCGGCGGTCACGTCGGCCACGCCGGTTCCGCGGAGGTCCCGGCGGACGCGGACGGGCCCCGGGAGATCGCCGTCGAGGTGCCGCTGGCCATGTACGCCGACGGCGGCGCCATCCACGCCCGCATCTCCTCGGGGGAGGTCGGCGGCGCGGTGCGCGACGTCCGCTTCACCGTCGGCGCGGAGCACGTGGTTCGCGACATCCCCACCGACATCGTCATCTGCACCTACAACCGCCCGGGGGACTGCGCGAACACCGTCGCCACGCTGGCCCGCGACCCGGAGGCGCTGCAGCGCGTCCGCGCCGTCCGCGTCGTCGACCAGGGTGACCGGCACCCGGCGGACGAGGCGGACTTCGCGGCCGCGGCGGAGGCGCTGGGCGAGCGCCTCGTCGTCGTCGAGCAGCCGAACCTCGGCGGCGCCGGCGGGTTCTCCCGCGGCATGCGCGACGCGACGGCCGCGGGCGACTGCCTGGTGCTGCTCACCGATGACGACATCCGGCCGGAGCCGGAGACGACGCTGCGGCTGTCGGCCATCGCCTGCTGCACCGCGAAGCCGATGCTGTTCGGCGCGCAGATGCTGTTCCTCTACAACCCGACGCACCTGTTCCGCACGGGGGAGACGTTCGACTGGGGCAGCCTGTCGGTCGGCCTCAACGACCCGCTGTACGGCCAGTCCGACGTCGACGTGCGGGAGAACCACCAGCTGCGCCGCCTGGGCGTGGACTACAACGCCTGGTGGTCCTGCCTCGTGCCGTCGGAGGTCGTGGATGACATCGGCCTGGCCCTGCCGTTGTTCTTCCAGTATGACGACATCGACTTCGGCTTCCGCGCCCGCGAGGCCGGGTACCCGACGGAGACGCTGCCCGGCGCCGCGGTGTGGCACGCGGACTTCTACTGGAAGGACGTCGATTCCCCGGCGGGCTACTTCAGCCTGCGCAACGGGCTCATCGCCACCGGCATCCACGGCGGCCGCACGGGGCGGCAGATGGCGGCGACGGTCGGCCGGATGATCGGCTCGAACATCGTCTCCATGCGCTATGGGCTCGCGGCCATCCAGCTGGAGGCCGTCCGCGATGCCCTGTCCGGACCGGACGTGCTCGACGACGCGTCCGCCGGCGACTTCGGCCGCGCCGCGGCCCTCCGCGCCGCCCACCCGGAGACCCGCCTGCTGCCGGTGTCCGCGCTGCCGGCGGACCTGCGGCCGGTGCGCCCGCCAACGCGGGAGATCGCCTCCGTCGACAAGGTGCTGGCCAAGCGCGCCGCGTACACGCAGATGGGCAAGGCCCGCCCGGGCCCGGTGGCCATCGCGTACGAGGACGCGTTCTGGTGGCACATCTCCGCCTTCGACGACGTGTGGGTCACCGACGGCTCCCAGTCCGGCGTCCGCCACCTGGTCCGCGACCGCGACCGCGAGCTGGCGCTTCGCGATCAGTTGGCCGGCGTCCTGCGCCGCGTCGCGAAGGAGTGGGACGGCCACTGCCGCCGCTGGTCCGCCGCCGCGCCGGGCCTGGCATCGCCGGCGAACTGGGCGTGCCACTTCGGGGAGTAGCCGGGGGTCATCGTCAGGTGCGGTGCCCCAGGCGGCGGAAGACGACGAACAGCCCGGTTGCCAGGGCCATGCCCAGTCCCGCGAAGAGGACGAGACTGGTGAGAATGCCCTCCGGGTAGACCACCCGCAGAACCACGCCAACCACACTGACGATGACCGCGAGCACGACCGACAGCCGGGTTCTTTCCGGAAGAATCGCGAAGAACCACGACCAGATGGCGGTGCTAAGGCCCAAGATCAGGGCCATTGCAGATGACACGGCCACCCAATCGGGTATTCCGTGCCCGGAAAATGCGGCGCCGAGTGTGCCCATCGCGAAGAGGCCGAGGCCGACCAGGAAAGTCCACAGCACGCTTTTCATGTGACCCTCCTTAATTGCGGCCGATGCAGCTAACCCTCGTCCCGGGCGGCGCGGCGCTCGGCAGAGGTCCGCTGGGGAGTGAACGGCGCGAAGCGCTCCCGTCGGCCGCGCCGCTGGAGCGCGGCCCAGCGGAGGAAGCCCGGCACGTCGCGGTTCTGGACCAGGAAGTACCAGCCGAAGCGCGCGTACTCCTGGGGAAGGAGCTTTCGCATTCCGGGCTGGCTCATCAGCCAGCCGCGGTTGCGGTAGGTGAAGTACCGCTTGAACTCGTTGTCCGGGTACTGCGCGTGCATGGCGCCGCCGAGGATCGGCCGGAACTCGTCGCGGCCGTTGG
>JAEWGK010000140.1 GCA_023388385.1 Actinomycetes bacterium
GGAGAAGATCGTCCTGGCCCGCGCCCTCGACATCGTCGTCGACCCGCCGATGGACCCGCTGCTGCTGGCCGCCCGCCTGCTGGACGGCTCGCCGAACCGCGACGGCTTCGTCGCGGACCTCTCTCCCGCCGGCGGCCCCTTCGCGGGCTCGCTGCTCATCGGCTCCACCCCGGAGATGCTGGTGCGGCGCAACGGTCTGACGGTCGAGGCGTTCCCGCTGGCGGGCTCCGCCCCGCGCTCCCGCGACCGGGCGGAGGACGAGGCCGCCGCGGCGAAGCTGCGCGCCTCCCGGAAGAACAACGAGGAGCACGCGTTCGTCGTCGACGACATCGCCGACAGCCTCGAGCCGTTGTGCTCCTGGCTGGAGGTGCCGGAGGAGCCCGTGCTGCTGTCGACCTCCGAAATGCACCACCTGGGCACGCCCATCCGCGGCGAGCTGCGGGACCCGATCATCTCCGCGCTGGATCTGGCGCTCATCGTCCACCCGACGCCCGCCATCTGCGGCACCCCGACGGAGTCCGCCATGGGCGTCATCGAGGCCGTGGAGACCGACCGCGGCTTCTACGCCGGCGCGGTCGGCTGGTGCGACGCCGCGGGCGACGGCGAGTTCGTCGTCGCCATCCGCTGCGCGGAGGTCTCCGAGGACGGCGACCGGGTGCGAACGTGGGGCGGCGGCGGCATCGTCGCGGACTCCGACCCCGCGGAGGAGGTCGCCGAGACCTCCGCGAAGCTCCGCACGGTGCTCCGCGCCCTGGGCCTGTAGCGCGCCGACGGGGACGGAGCCCGCGGGCGCTGGAAGGCCCTAAATCTCCTCCACCGGGTTGGCCAGGATGCCGATGCCCGGAATCTCGACCTCAATGCGGTCGCCGTGCTTCATCGCCGCGGTGCCGACCGGGGAGCCCGTGCAGACGACGTCACCCGGCAGCAGCGTCATGGACGCGGTGATGAACTCGATCATCTCCGGCACGGACATGATCATCTGCTCGGAATTGGAGTCCTGCTTGGTGGTGCGCTCGCCGTCGCGGGTGAGGTGCGCCTTGATGGGCAGGTTCTCGTAGTCCAGCTCGGTCTGGATCCAGGGGCCGAGCGGGCAGAAGGTGTCGATGCCCTTCGCGCGCGCCCACTGGCCGTCCGCGAACTGCATGTCGCGGGAGGAGACGTCGTTGACGCAGGTGTAGCCGAAGATGACGTCGTCGGCGTCGGCGGCCTTCACGTTCTTGCACGGCTTGCCGATGATGAGCGCCAGCTCGCCCTCGAACTCCACGTTGGTGGCGAAGTCCGGGATGCGGATGGGCGCCTCGGGGCCGATGACGGCCGTCGGGGGCTTGAGGAACAGCGTCGGCGGGAGGTGCTCGCCGGAGGTCTTGAAGACCTCCTTGACGTGGTCGGTGTAGTTGCGGCCGATGGCGACGACCTTGGACGGCAGCATCGGGGCCAGCAGGCGGACCTCCGCCAGCGGCCAGCTCCGGCCCGTCTTCATGACGTCGCCGAAGGGGTGGCCCTCGATCTCGTGCAGCTGAACATCATCGCCTTCGCCCTCGACGAGCGCGAAGCACATGCCCTCCGGGTGGGCGATCCTGGCAATACGCATGGCGGCCACGTTACACGGCAGAAACCGGAGGTCCGTGACGGGGGCCACGGCAGGTGGCGCAGGACCCCGGCCCCCGCCGACGCACGGGTCGCCGCCGCGCGTGACGACGCCCCCGTCAGCCGTACGACCGCGGAATGCGGCGGGAGTCCTGCGCGAGCCAGAGCTCGGCGCACGCCAGGGCGTCGTTCAGCGCATGGTGGGCGCGGGTGCGCGGCAGGCCGTAGCGGGCGCGGACGGTCCACAGCCGCAGCTCGTCGCGGGTGGGGTCGCGGCCTTCCATGCCGATGCGGTGGTATTCGCGGGCCATCGTGTCGGCGACGGGGTAATCGAAGGGCGCGCCGAACCAGCGGCGGCAGGCGGCGTCCAGGAACCCGGACTCCACGCCCACGTGGTGGGCGAGCAACCGCCGGCCGCGCAGGGCGCGCAGCAGTTCCGCGACGGCCTCCCTCGGGTCCTCCCCCGCGGCGACGGCGTCGTCGGTGAGGCCGTGGAGCGTCGCAGACTCGCCGACGGACGGGGCGGGCGCGCCCCCGTCCCCGTCATGGCGCAGGACGACGTAGCCCGCGCCGCCGAAGATGATGTCCGCGCCGTCGACCGGCACCCAGCCGATGGACAGCAGCCGGTCCTTCACGGGGTCCAGGCCCGTGGTCTCGACGTCGACGGCGAGCCAGCGATTGCGCTCCACCGGGGTGTCGTAGAGCTCCGCCAGCGGCCCCTCGGCCCGGCGGCGCCGCATCCGGCGGCGCAGTCCCCCGACTGTTCTCAACGGGGTCTCCTTCCGTCGTGGCCGGCCTCGCGGCGGCCGTCGTCACGCCCGCTCCGGTACGGGCACGTCGCCGCGCCCGCGCCGCGGGATCAGGACATCTGGTGGATCGGGTACCTCGCCGCCAGGCCCTGTTGGATGCCGCGGATGACGCCGAAGGCATCGCGCAGGTGCTCGCGGTCGGCCTTGGGCAGGGCCTTGGGGTCGACGTGGTTGTCCGGCTCCTCCCCCGCACCCAGCTGGGCGGCCTGGTGCCGCAGGACGACGGAAGAGAGGAACTCGAACGCGTCGCGCAGATCCTCCGCGCCACGTGCGGAGACGGTGCCCGCTCCCGCACCGGCCGTCAACCGCTCTCGGGTCCCGACCTGCGGCAGCCCGCCGGCGACGGCAAACAGCCGGCCCATCTGGACGATCGCCGCAGTGCCGCCCTTCTTCACGTCGACGGTGTTGGCGTGGCTGCCGCCCTTCTCCAGCACGAGGCCGCGGAAGAAGCCGAGCGGCGGCTCGCGGAACGTCGCCAGCTTCGCCAGGTGCGCGTGCAGGCGCGTGCTGTTCGACGCGATGGGCACGTACGACGCGCGCAGCGCCTCCACCAGGTGCAGGTCACCGTGGATGCCGCGGATGTCGAAAAACGTCTGGGCGTGCAGCAGCGCGTCGCCGTCGGGGGCCGTGATCCAGCCGTGGAAGGTGTCCTCCCATTGCCGCAGCGTCATCCGCCACGCCGGGTTGGAGGCCATCATGCCGCCCGGGCACAGGGCCTGGCCGCACGCGTCAAGGCCCCGGCAGACGCGGTCGGCGAGCTCCGCGAACCACGCGCCGTGGGCGGCCTCGTCATAGGCGCCGTCCAGGATGATGGCATTGTCCTGGTCGGACGCCAGCCCCATCTCCCGGCGGCCCTGGGAGCCGAGGACGACGAAGCAGTAGGGCACCGGCGGCTCGCCGAGCTCCTGCTCCGCCATGACCAGCAGGCGCCTGGCGACGGCGTCCGCGTTGGAGGTCAGCATCCGCGAGATCTCGTCCGGGCCGATGCCGCGCTCGATGAAGCCGACGGCGGCGCGGCGGGCATTGGCCGCGATCTCCGCGACACCCTCCACCGTCGTCTTCCGCGCCAGGCCCGCGGCGGCGTAGACGGGGTCCGTCTGCATGGTGCGCAGGATGTCGCCGAGGACGACCATGCCCACCAGCTCCCCGGCCTCCACGACGGGCAGGTGGTGGTGGCCGCGCTCGCCCATGAGCAGCATGGCCTCCATCGCCAGCGTCGACGGGTCGACGTGGTGCGGCTCCGGGGTCATCACGTCCGCCACCGGCCCGGAGACGTCCCGGCCCACGGCGACGACGCGGGCGCGCAGGTCGTGGTCGGTGACGATGCCGGCGAGCCGCCCGCCCCCGTCGACCAGCAGCAGCGCGGAGACGTTCGCCGCCGCCATCGTCTGCGCGGCCTCCCGGATGGTGGCCGTCGCCGGCGCGGTGACCGGCTCGGGCGTCATGAGATCGGCCACGCGCGCCCGCAGCGCATCGCCCGCCGTGGAGGAGCGCAGCTTGGAGGCGACGGCGCGGATGCGCGCGTTCTCGCCGCCGTAGTAGCGGGCGACCTCCCGGTGCCGCGCGTTGAGGTCGTCGAAGACATCGCGGTGGATGACCAGCACCAGCGAGTCCTCCACCGCCGTCATCGTGTACAGCGACGGCTCGCCGGACATGAGCGTGGAGTAGCCCAGGTGGTCACCGACGTCGCGGCGGTCCAGCAGGGTGCCGGAAGAGTCGAAGACATCGACCAGGCCGTGGCGGACCAGGAACACGTCGTCGTTGGCCAGCCCGGCGCGCAGCAGGCTCTCGCCGCGCGGCACGTAGCGCTGCGTCAGGCGCGCGGGCAGTGCGGTGAGTTCATCCTCGGGCAGCGAGGAGAACGGCGCGGTCTCCGCGAGGAAGTCGCGGATCTCGTCGAATTCGACCGTCATGTCGGCGGTCCTCTCCCCCGCGCCGTCACGCGGGACTCCGGCGATGCGTTTGTCTCCGATAGAGTACCGTCGCAGCCGTGGAACCCATGTCCCCCGCCGCACCCTCGTCCCCCCGATCCCGCCGTCCCCAACCCCGCGTCCTCCGCCGCCGCAGCCTCCGCTGTCTCCACCGGCTCCGCCGCCCCGGCGCTCTCCTCCGCGCCCGCCCCACCCCGGCC
>JAEWGK010000204.1 GCA_023388385.1 Actinomycetes bacterium
CCTGCGTCCGCGGCCCAGGATCCTCGGCAGCCGCCGCGCCGGCCGGTGCACCGGCCGGTGCACCGGCCGGCGCGGCGGCTGCCGAGGATCCTGGGCCGCGGACGCAGGCGGACGAGGAACGCGAGTACATCGACGCCGCCCAGAGCCAACCCGGCTCGCTCGATCACCGCTCCCAGCGCGAGGTCGTCATCGAGATGCTGCAGAAGGAGCTCGGCGCCCGGCTGGTCTAGCGTGGCCGCGGCGACGGCCCGCGATCCGCGACGGCCCGCGATCCACGGCGGGCGCGTGCCGGGTGCGCCGGTAGACTTACAGCAGCGAACGACGCCCCGGCACGGCATCGCGCAGCGCGTGATCCGGCCGGGGCGCCATGAAATCCCGCACCCCACGGAAGGACCAGCTCGATGAGCCAGCCCGACATGAACGCCATCCTCCAGCAGGCCCAGCAGATGCAGGCGCAGCTGCAGGCCGCCCAGCAGGAGATCGTCAACTCCACCGTCGAGGGCGAGGCCGGCAACGGCCTCGTGCGCGTCTCCATGACCGGCGGCGGCGAGGTCAAGGACATCACCATCGACCCGCAGGTCGTCGACCCGGAGGACGTCGAGACGCTGCAGGACCTCATCGTCGGCGCGTTCACCGACGCCACCGGCAAGGTCGGCCTGCTGGCCGAGCAGAAGATGGGCCCGCTGTCCCAGGGCTTCGGCGGTCTCGGCGACGGCATGCCGGGCCTCGGCCTCTAGCGCGGGGGCAGATAGCCGACCGTGTTCGAAGGACCGCTCCAGGACCTCATCGACGAGCTCTCGCGCCTGCCGGGCATCGGCCCGAAGGGCGCGCAGCGCATCGCCCTCCACCTGCTCAAGCAGGAGCCGGAGGACGTCGCCCGCCTGCAGGGCGCGCTGTCGCGGGTGCGCGAGGGGGTCCGCTTCTGCCGCATCTGCGGCAACATCTCCGAGGGCGAGGTGTGCCGCCACTGCCTCGATCGCAAGCGCGACCGGGGCCTCGTCTGCGTCGTCGAGGAGGCCCGGGACATTCAGGCCATCGAGCGCACCGGCGAGTTCCGCGGCCGCTACCACGTCCTCGGCGGGGCGCTGGACCCGCTGGGCGGCATCGGGCCGAACCAGCTGAACATCCGCACGCTGCTGCAGCGCATCGGCGGCGTGCTGCCCGACATCCCGACCGTCGACGACCCGTCGGTCAACGAGGACCCGCCGGAGATCACCGAGGTCATCATCGCCACCGACCCCAACACCGAGGGCGAGGCGACGGCCACCTACCTGGCGAAGCTCCTCCGCGACTTCCCGGGCCTGACCGTCTCCCGGCTGGCGTCCGGCATGCCGCTCGGCGGCGATCTGGAGTTCGTCGACGAGCTCACGCTGTCGCGGGCCCTGACCGGGCGGCTCACGCTGTAAGGGCGGGGCCGCCCCAGTCCCTACCGCTCGGACTTCGGCCGCGGCCGGGCCGTGATGCGCTCTTCGCGCAGCTTGTCGATGACGGGCAGGTCCAGCGGCTCCAGCGACCCGGGCTCGACCCCCATGGCGCGGGCGAGCAGCAGATCGGCGAGCTCCGGGTTGCGGGCCAGGCAGGGGCCGTGCAGGTAGGTGCAGACGATGCTGCCCTGCACCGCACCCTCGGCGCCGCCGCCGGGGACGTCGCGGCCGGGGTCCTCGGGGTCGACGACGCGCTCGGGGCCCTCGTTGCCCCAGCCGCGGACGACGGTGCCCAGCGGGCGGGCGTCGGGGCCGAGGATGGTGGAGCCCTGGTGGTTCTCGAAGCCCGTCAGCCTCTGCGACAGCAGGTCGGAGACGGGCACGGTGCGCAGTTCGCCGATGGCGCGGACGGGCAGGGAGCCTGTCTCGCAGTCGACGAGGCCGAGGCCCTCGACCTCGCGGCCGCCGGCGCGGAAGGTACGGCCGAAGATCTGGAAGCCGGCGCAGATGGCCAGGATCTGCCGTCCGGCCGCGGCGGCGCGGCGGATGCCGCCGTCCTTCGCCAGGTGCTCGACGGCGATGGTCTGGGCGACGTCCTCGCCGCCGCCGACGGTGTACATGTCCAGGCCCTCGGGGACGGCGTCGCCGAGGCGGACGGGGACGACCTCGGCGCGGATGCCGCGCATCTCGGCGCGGCGGCGCAGGACGAGGGCGTTGCCGTCGTCGCCGTAGGTGCCCAGGACGTCGGGCAGGATCAGGCCGATGGAGAGATCGGCGGTTCCGGTGCCGGTCATGCGCTCCTCCTGTCGTCGGCGCGCTTCTCGATGGCCTTCTTCAGGTCCCGGAACGCGGTGTAGTTGGCCAGGACCTCGACGCGCCCGGGCGGGCAGGCGGCGATGGCGCGCAGCGGGTCGTGGATGAGCTCGTTGTCGATGCCGCCGTAGGTGAGGCGGACGGAGAGGTCGGTGCCGCGCTCGCCGGCGGCCTTGACGGCGATGTCGCCGAAGTCCTCGAAGACGACGTCCCACAGCCAGGAGAGATCCTCACCGTCGGCGACGTGGCCGTTGACGGCGATGACGACGCCGTCGGCGGTGCGGTCGACCATCGACAGGGCCTCCTGCCATCCGGCGGGGTTCTTCGCCAGCAGCATGCGGATGTCGTGGTCGCCGACGCGGACGGTGGAGTAGCGGCCGGCGACGTTGTCGACGGTCTCGGTGGCGCGCAGCGCGGTGCGGGTCTCGGCGCCGAGCTCGACGGCGGCGGCGGTGGCCAGGGTGGCGTTGCCGCGGTTGGCGTTGCCGGGCAGCGTGAGGTTCAGCGGCTCGGTGGTGCCGTAGGGCGTCACGACGCCCTCCTCCGTGATCCGCCACGCCGGCGTCGGGCGGCGGAACTCGGAGCCGTCGGGCAGCGGCTTGACGGCGTACCAGTCGCCGTCGGACTGGATGATGGGCCCGCCGGTGCGGGGGCTGGAGGTCGCGTCGTTGATCCAGCCGCCGCCGGCGGACACCCACACGACGTTCGGCGCGTCCCAGGCGGCCGAGGCGATGAGCGGGTCATCGCAGTTGGCCACGACGACGGCGTCCGGGTTGGCGTCGACGGCGTCGCGCAGCGACCGCTCGATCTTGTTGATCTCGCCGACGCGGTCCAGCTGGTCGCGCGACAGGTTGAGCAGCACGAGCACCCTGGTGTTCAGCGCCGCCGCGATGTGGGCGACATGCAGCTCGTCGACCTCGAGGACGAGGGCGTCGGCGTCGGGGGTCGCCATGAGCGCGCTGATGACGCCGGCGTCCATGTTGTCGCCGCCCTCGTTCGTCGCGACGCTCCTGCCGGTCGCGCGCATCGCCGTCGCCAGCATGCGCGTGGTGGTGGACTTGCCGTTCGTGCCGGTGACGATGGCCGCCGGCCGTCCCGCGCCGAGGTTGCCGAGGACGCCGGGGTCGATCTTCTCCGCGATGAGGCCGCCGATCATGCCGCCCGCGCCGCGCCCCGTCGTGCGGGACGCCCAGGTCGCGGTGCGCGCTGCGGCCACCGCGAGCCTGGTTCGCAGGCCGCGGCGGCCGCCGCCGGATCGTGTGTCGTTCGTGGGCATGGGGTGAAGTCTAGTGCGCGGCGGGGCGCCGTCGTCACGCGTTTACGACATGACGGGCCGCCGCCGGCCGAGGTGCGCGCCGGCCAGCAGCACCGCGCACGCCCCCGCGACCCACGCCGCGCAGATCCACGCCTGGTGCGACGGATCGGGGACGTCCAGGACGGTGCGAGCCGGCGAATCGTCGAAGCCCACCGCCGCCTGCGCGAAGCGCGTCAGGGGGTTGTGGCGCGCGATGGGCTGGACGGCCCCCGCGAAGCCGTCGACCGGCACCATGCCGCCGTTGAGGAACGTGAGCACCATGACCAGCGGCATCGCGCCCATCGCGGACTCCGGCGCCGCACCGACGGCCCCGATGAGCACCGTCAGCGACGCCGCGGCGAGCGCCCCGCCCACGAGCGTCGCGGCGAGCCACGCGGCGCCCGCCCACTCGTGGAGGCGCAGCCCCAGCAGGAACGCCATGACCAGCACCGACAGCCCCGCCGCCAGCGACCGCAGGACGGCGAACGCCCACGTCGCGGCGATCATGGGGGCGGTGCCGCGCGGGGTCGTCGCGATGCGCGCGGCGATGCCCCGGTCGCGCTCGCGGATGTCGTGCGCGGCGGCGGAGACCGCGTTCATCAGCTGCGACGCCAGCACGAGCATCACCGCCAGCGGCAGCGGGTCGAGCTCCGGCAGGCCCTGCGCGGCGGCCATGAAGTCGCCGAAGAGCGCGCGCATGATGGCGTACATCAGCGCGGGCGTGACGACGGCGTTCGCCATCGCCGCACGGTCGCGCCGGCCGCCGACGACGAAGCGCCGCAGGTTCGCCGCCGCCGCCGCCGCGAAGGACGGCCCGGCCGGCGTCGCGTGGGCGGCCGCGATGCCGGCCGGGGCGGCGGCCGCGCCGGGTACCGCGTGCGCGGCGGCGGTTCGGGCAGGCGTGATCGGATCAGGCATCGCCCCTCCTCGAGAGCGCCGTGGTGAAGCCCCACGCCGCGACGGCGGCCATGACGACCAGCCAGACCGCCGCCTCGACGGCCGTGCCGCCGAGGTCGCGCCCGGCGACGAGGTCGCGGGCCGTCTCCAGGATGGGGGACAGCGGAACGTGCCGGATGACGGGCGCGACCGCGTCGGGAAGCGCGTCCGCCGGCACGAACGCCGTGGAGAACATGATGATGACCAGCACCAGCCCCTGCAGCGTCGTGGCCGTCGATGACGGCGTGCGCGTCAGCAGGCACAGCCCGTCCGCCGCCGCGGAGAACACGACGGTCAGCAGCGCGAACAGCACGACGAGCGCCGCGATGGAACCCGGCCCGCCCTCGAAGCGCACGCCGAGCAGCAGCGCCACGACCAGCACGATGCCGCCGGACCACACCATGCGGCCCAGGTCCGCCAGCAGCCGGCCGGCGACGATGGCCCACGCCGGGCAGCGCGTCGTCAGCGCGCGGGCGTGGATGCTGCGCTCGTGATCCAGCGCCACCGGCAGCGACGAGCCGGCGGCCGTGAACACGATCGCCTGCATCACGCCCGCGGGGAACAGGAACGACGCGTAGTCGACGCCCACTGCGTCCGCGGCCTTCGAGAACGTCGCGTAGAACGCCACCATGAACAGGCCCGGGATGACGATCGCGCTGGTCATCACCGCGCGGTTGCGCAGGGTGCGCATGGTGTCCCGCTGTGCGACGGCCACCACGGCATTCAGCGCCCGCGCCGCCCCGGTGGCGGTCAGCGCGTTCATCGCCCGTCACCTCCCGCGGCCGAGCCGGGGGCTTCCGCCGTCTCTCCGGTCCCGCCGGCCACGTCGCCGGCGCCCGCGATGGCGAAGAAGACGTCGTCGAGCGTCGGGGCGCTCAGCGCGACATCGGCGATGGCGTCGTCGTCGCCCTCCCACGCGCCGAGCGCGGCGAGCAGGGTGCGATGTCCGTCGGGGGCGTCGATGCGGACGACGGGGCCGTCGTCACGCGCGGGCAACCCGCGGGCGGTGAGCGTCTCCGCGAACCGCGAGGCGTCGGCGGGGTCTGACATGGTGACCACGCAGACGCTGCGGCCATAGCGCTCCTTGAGCTCCGCGGGAGTGCCCTCGTCGAGGACGCGGCCCTCCGCGAGCACGGCGACGCGGTCGGCGAGCTCGTCGGCCTCCTCGAGGTACTGGGTGGTCAGGAGGATGGCCGTGCCGTCGGCCGCCAGGTCCCGGATCATGTCCCACATGCCCGCGCGGGCCGTCGGGTCCAGGCCGGTCGTCGGCTCGTCGAGGAAGAGCAGCGCGGGCGGGACCATGAGGCTCGCCGCGATGTCGAGGCGGCGGCGCATGCCGCCGGAGTACTGCGAAACCAGGCGATCCGCCGCGTTGACCAGGTCGAAGCCGTCCAGCAGCGCACCGGCGCGCTCCTGCGCGGCCGTGCGGGCGAGGCCCATGAGGCGACCGAAGAACACGAGGTTCTCCCGGCCCGTGAGCTCCTCGTCCACCGCCGCGTACTGGCCGGTCAGGGCGATGGAGGCGCGGACGCCCGCGGGGTCGTCGGCGAGGTCGTGGCCGGCGACCGTCACCGTGCCGCCCGAGGCCGGGACGAGCGTGGCCAGGACGTTGACCAGCGTCGTCTTGCCCGCGCCGTTGGCGCCGAGCACCGCGACGATGCCGCCCCGGGGGATGGCGAGGTCGACGCCGCGGAGGATCTCCGCGCGCTTCCGTCCCTTGCCCAGGTGGCAGCGCAGGCCGCGGACGTCGAGGACGGGGTCGCCTCCGGTTCCCGCGGCCGCCTCGTCGTTCGCGGCCGCCTCGTGGCCCGCGGCGGGTGCGGTGGCTTCGGTGCGGCGGGCTCTGCCGTCTGCTGCGGATGCGGTGCGGTCGGCCGTGCGATTCGGCCCGGATGGCCCAAACTTGGTGCGCATTACTTATTCCTGAATAGGGGTCGCAATTATGGGCGCAACGGTACCCCGCAGGTCGAGGGGCGTCAAGGCGCGACTTCGTCACGGCGTAAAAACGGGAGAGTGCGGCCTCAACCTCTGAGGCGAGCGGGCCTCGGTTTCGATGTCGCCGGAGGTCTTCGGAAGGCCGCGAGAGACGCTGAAACCGAGGAAATCGGCCCAAAATCCTCGGTTTCAGCGTCGATCCGGGGCCTGGCCGGGGCGCTGGATGACACCGAAACCGAGACCATCACATGGCCTGGTCAGGCGGGGTGGCGGAATCGCCGCAGCGACGGCTGGGCCGGGCATGCGTGGGGCTGGTGGGGTCGGTGGGGTGCGTGGGGTCTGCGGGGCGGACGTGGCCGGGCTACGCTTTCGCGCGCTCGGAGGGGCCGCCCGAACCGCCCGAACCGCCCGAGCCCTCCTCCCCGGCAGCGGCGCGGGCCGCGACGCGGTCCCGCAGCCTGCCGGCCAGGCGCAGGAACGCCTCGTCGCTGACCAGCGGAATCCCCTTCCGGTGGGCGTGCATGGCCTTGCCGTGCAGCTGGTCGGGCGTGACGTCGGCGGGCTGGTTGCACACGAGCACGGAGGTCTCGCGCGTGACCTTCTCCGAGTATGCGAGCCCGGCGGCGACGCCCGCGGCGATGAGCTCGTCGGCGGGCACGGTGACCTCGGGTGCGAGGGCGAATTCCATGCCCTCCTCGAGCCGCCCGCCGTGTTCGTAGACGCCGGGGTTGGGCAGGGGCCGCGGGGCGTTCATCGCGTCGACGCGGATGGACGATCGCTGAAGGCCGTGCGAGTCCGAGCGCAGATCGGACGCGGCCCACGTCGCGATGGTGCCCGCCAGCGCCGGGTCCGCCGCCGCCCGCGCGAGCTGCTCCAGGTGGAGGCGGCGCAGGACGTCGGCCTCGAGCATGGTGCGCTCTCGCTCGGGGACGCCGATGTTGTCGGTCGACGCCACCGGCGACGGCGCGGGGATGCCGTAGGCGCGGGCGACGCCGAACAACCGCCGGTCGTCGGGCCGCATGCCCTGGCGGCGTGTCGTCGCGAGGGTGTCGGTCACCGTCGCCGGCGACGGCATCGGGCCGGAGCGCGGCCGTCGTCCGCGGCCGCGGCGGTTGCGCCCGGCACGTCCCGCCTGACGACGCGCGCGCTGCGCCTCCTCGATCACGAACCCCCAGTTCATCGGCAGGTTGTGCGTGACGACGTCCCGATCCGCCACGAATTCCGCGATCTCCGCGAGTTTCGTCCCGAAGCGGGGCGAGCCCTCGAGGTCCTCCGGCGTGAGGCCGTGGAGGTGGGCGGGGCCGGGGTCCTCGCCGACCGTGAAGGTCGAGTGCCACTCGTCCTCGACGATGCCGCCGGGGCCGTAGGCCAGAATGCCGAGGGCCACGAGGCGCGAGGTGCGGGGGTGGATGCCGGAGGCGCGGACGACGACGGCGACGTGCCCGCGCGGACCCGATCCCCCGGCCCCGGAGGGCGCGCCGGAGCCGGCGGCGTCGGCGCGGGAGCCGTCGCCGCCGGCGTCGTCACGCAACTGCGAACCGGTCACCTGGGCTACGCATCCAGGGAGCGGTTGACGGCGCTGATGACGGCCTTCAGGGAGGCGTAGGTGATGGAGCCGGCGATGCCGCAGCCCCACACGGTGGAGCCGTTGACGTCGGCGCGGACGTACGCGGCGGCCTCGGCGTCGTCGCCGGCGGTGCGGGCGTGCTGGACGTACTCCTGCACCTCGACCTCGATGCCCAGGGTCTCCAGGGCGTTGGCCAGGGCGGCCAGCGGGCCGTTGCCGTGGCCCTCGATGACCTGCTCGGTGCCGTTGTGGGTGATGCGGGCCTTGATGCGGGTCTCGTCGGCCTCGACCTGCGGGGCGTCGACGGTCAGGGCGATGACCTCCACCGGGGCCTCGCGGTCCAGGTACTCGCCGGCGAAGATGTCCCACATCGCCTTGGAGTTGACCTCGCCGCCCTCGGCGTCGGTGACGCTCTGGACCACGGAGGAGAACTCGACCTGCATGGAGCGCGGCAGCGACAGGCCGTGGTCGGTCTTCATGATGTAGGCGACGCCGCCCTTGCCGGACTGCGAGTTGACGCGGATGACGGCCTCGTAGGTGCGGCCGACGTCCTTCGGGTCGATGGGCAGGTACGGGACCTCCCACGTGACGGAGCGGAACTCCTCGTCGGTGACGTCCTTGGTGGTCGCGCCGGGGCGGACCTCCTCCGCCAGCGCATCGAAGCCCTTGTTGATGGCGTCCTGGTGCGAGCCGGAGAACGCGGTGAACACCAGGTCTCCGCCGTACGGGTGGCGCTCCGGGACGCGCAGCTGGTTGCAGTACTCGACGGTGCGGCGGATCTGATCGATGTCGCTGAAGTCGATCTGCGGGTCGACGCCCTGGGTCAGCATGTTCAGGCCCAGCGTGACCAGGCAGACGTTGCCGGTGCGCTCGCCGTTGCCGAACAGGCAGCCCTCGATGCGGTCGGCGCCGGCCATGTAGCCCAGCTCGGCGGTGGCGATGCCCGTGCCGCGGTCGTTGTGCGGGTGCAGCGACAGGATGATGCTGTCGCGGCGCTCCAGATTGCGGTCCATCCACTCGATGGAGTCGGCGTAGACGTTCGGTGTGATCATCTCGACCGTGGAGGGCAGGTTGATGATCATCGGGTTCTCGGGGGTCGGTTCCATCACGGCGGTGACCGCGTCGACGACCTCCTTGGCGTACTCGACCTCGGTGCCCGTGTAGGACTCCGGGGAGTACTCCCAGCGCCAGTTGGTGTTCGGGTAGTCCACGGCGATGGACTTGATCAGCTCGGCGGCGTCCGTGGCGATCTTCTTGATGGCCTCGCGGTCCTTCTTGAACACGACGCGGCGCTGCAGGATCGACGTCGAGTTGTAGAAGTGCACGATGACGTTCTTCGCGCCCTCGCACGCCTCGAAGGTGCGGCGAATCAGGTGCTCGCGGGCCTGGACCAGGACCTGGATGGTGACGTCGTCGGGGATCAGGTCCTTCTCGATGATCTCGCGGACGAAGTCGTAGTCCGTCTGGGAGGCGGACGGGAAGCCGACCTCGATCTCCTTGTAGCCCATCTGCACCAGCAGGTCGAACATGCGGCGCTTGCGCTCGGGGCTCATCGGGTCGATCAGGGCCTGGTTGCCGTCGCGCAGGTCGACGGCGCACCACTGCGGGGCCGTGGTGATGCGCTTGTCCGGCCAGGTGCGGTCGTGCAGCTGGAAGTCCTGCACCTCGACGTCGTACGGCTGGTACCGGGATACGGGCATGGAGCAGTTGCGCTGCTTGTTCCAGGCCGGCTGGCCCTCGGGGATCTCCCCGTCCGGGGTCGTGATGCGGGCGGGGGCGGAGATGAAGGCGTCGGTGGGGCTCATGGCGGGAAACTCTTCCTTAGGTTCGCTGTCCGGTCAACTACGCCGGAAAAGGTGTCTGGCGGGTGCGACCGGCGCGACTGACTCCGCGACGGGGAGCCGGTCGCTGTGTCAGGCCCCGCCGCGGCGAAGAAGGAGGAGTGCGCGCTGCATGTGACGCAGCTTATATTTCCGCCACCGCGCCGTCATATCGGGGCCCGCGCGCGGGGGTGATCCGCCGTGCCCCGCTACGTCTCGCGGCGCGCCAGCTCCACGGTCGCCGCGACCATGGCGGCGAGGGCCAGCGCCATCCACACCCAGCCGACGCCGTGGACCTGGAAGCGCTCGCCCAGGATGGCGTAGCCGAGGACGAAGGCGACGACCGGCTCCGCCGTCGTCATCGCCGGCAGCGAGTTCGACAGCGGCCCGGCGTTGAACGCGGCCTGCTGCGCCAGCGTGCCGACGATCATGAGCGACGCCAGCAGCCACAGCTCCCACGCCGTCGCCGCGGCGCCGGGGCCCTTGTGCACCGCGATGTCGACGACCGCCTTGCCCAGCACCGCGAAGAAGCCGTAGAGGAAGCCCGTCGCCAAGCCGAGCAGCAGCGCGCGATCACCGGGCAGCCGCGTGCGGGCCAGCAGGAACATCCCGCAGAAGACGGCGGCGCCGATGGCCAGCGCCGGAACCCAGACCTTCGGGCCCGGCACGCCCGCGGCCTCCGTGGGCCTGCCCAGGATGACCAGGACCGCGACGGAGACGGTGAGGACGGCCGCCCACGCGGTCTCGAGGACGTTGATGCGCCGGCCGTTGACGCGCGCCGACAGCGGCAGGGTGAACATCAGCTTCATCACCAGCAGCGGCTGCACCAGCAGCAGCGAGCCGAACGCCAGCGCGCCGACCTGGAACACGTAGCCCAGGACCGCCAGCCCGATGCCGCCCCACCACGCGGGCCGGCTGACGACGGCCCAGATCCCGCGGATGCCGGAGTCCCCGTCCGGGGCGATGTCGGCGAGCTGGTGGCGGATGACGGTGCCCGCCGCGACCGACAGCGCCGACAGCAGGCCCAGGGCGACGGCGAGGACGATGCTGAGCACGATTCACCACCCTAGCGGCCCGACCGGGCCTTTTCCGCATCGCGGGTGCTGGCGGTCTGTGGTGGGCGCCGTTGCGCGATCCCGCCATGTGGACACCCGCGGCCGGGCATCGGCGCAGGTCCCGGGCGGCGGCTCCCGTCGTTCGCCCAGGGCCGGGCTGGTGTATCGTATGCCCAGCAATTCTCCCGCGGCGCGCCCGCGGGAGTCCGCGAGCTAGGACGCGGGCAGGGGCGACCCGCCCGCGGGGATCGGAGGACCCCACCTATGGCACTTGTCGTGCAGAAGTACGGAGGCTCGTCGCTGGAGAGCGCCGAGCGCATCCGCCGCGTCGCGGAGAGGATCGTCGAGACGAAGAAGCAGGGCAACGACGTCGTCGTGGTCTGCTCCGCCATGGGCGACACCACCGACGAGCTCCTGGACCTGGCCAGCGAGGTCAACCCGGTTCCGCCGGCCCGCGAGATGGACATGCTGCTCACCGCCGGAGAGCGCATCTCCAACGCGCTGGTCGCCATGGCCATCGCGTCGCTCGGCGCGTCGGCGCGCTCGTTCACGGGCTCGCAGGCCGGCGTCATCACGACGGAGCGCCACGGCAACGCCCGCATCGTCGAGGTCACCCCGGGCCGCGTCCAGGAGGCGCTGGCGGAGGGCCACATCTGCCTGGTCGCCGGCTTCCAGGGCGTCAACCGCGAGACCCGCGACGTCACCACCCTGGGCCGCGGCGGCTCGGACACCACCGCGGTCGCCCTGGCGGCGGCGCTCAACGCCGACGTCTGCGAGATCTACTCGGACGTCGACGGCATCTACACCGCCGATCCGCGCATCGTCCCGAACGCGCAGCGCCTGGACACCATCTCCTTCGACGAGATGCTGGAGATGGCCGCCGTCGGCGCGAAGATCCTGCAGCTTCGCTGCGTGGAGTACGCGCGGGCCTTCGACGTGCCGCTGCGGGTGCGCTCGTCGTACAGCAACGAACCCGGCACCCTCGTCAACGGATCAGTGGAGGATATCCCCATGGAAGAAGCAGTTCTCACCGGCGTCGCCCACGACCGCTCGGAGGCCAAGGTCACCGTCCTGGGCATCCCCGACGAGCCGGGACAGGCCGCCAAGATGTTCCGCGCCATCGCCGACGCGGAGATCAACATCGACATGGTCCTGCAGAACGTCTCCAAGATGAGCGACAACCGCACGGACATCACCTTCACCTGCCCCAAGGAGAACGCCCCGCAGGCCATGGAGCTGCTGAAGAAGCTCCAGGGCGAGGTCGGCTGGACCGACGTCATCTACGACGATCACATCGGCAAGGTCTCCCTGGTCGGCGCGGGCATGAAGTCCCACCCGGGGGTCACCGCCACGTTCTGCGAGGCGCTGTCCGACCACGGCATCAACATCGACCTCATCTCCACATCCGAGATCCGCATCTCCGTGCTCGTCCGCGACACCGAGCTTGACGACGCAGTCCGCGCCCTGCACGAGGCCTTCGACCTCGGCGGCGACGAGGCCGCCGTCGTCTACGCCGGCACCGGCCGCTAGGCCCCGCGCCCGCCGCGGACGCCCCGTCCGCCACACCCCCCTTCAGGAGGAACACCCACATGACCACCATCGCCGTCGTCGGCGCCACCGGCCAGGTCGGCCGCGTGATGCGCTCCATCCTCGCCGAGCGGGACTTCCCGGCCGACGAGGTCCGCTTCTTCGCGTCCGCGCGCTCCGCGGGCACGAAGCTCGACTACCGGGGCACGGAGGTCGTCGTCGAGGACGTCGCCGCCACCTCGGACGAGGACCTGAAGGGCATCGACATCGCCCTGTTCTCCGCGGGCGGCACGCTGTCGAAGCAGCAGGCCCCGCGCTTCGCGGCCGCCGGCGCGGTTGTCGTCGACAATTCCTCCGCTTGGCGCAAGGACCCGGAGGTGCCGCTCGTCGTCTCCGAGGTCAACCCGGCGGAGGCGGGGAACACGCCGAAGGGCATCATCGCCAACCCGAACTGCACCACGATGGCCGCGATGCCGGTGCTCAAGCCGCTGCACGACGCCGCCGGCCTGCAGCGCCTGCGCGTCGCGTCGTACCAGGCCGTGTCCGGCTCCGGCCTGGCGGGCGTGCGCACGCTGGAGGAGCAGGTCCGCGCGAACCTCGACGTCATGGAGCAGCTGACCACCGACGGCTCCGCCTTCGTCGCCGGCGACCTGGGCCCGTATGTCAAGCCGATCGCGTTCAATGCGCTGCCGATGGCCGGCAACCTGGTCGACGACGGCACCGGGGAGACGGACGAGGAGCAGAAGCTCCGCAACGAGTCCCGCAAGATCCTGGGCATCCCGGAGCTCGCCGTCGCCGGCACCTGCATCCGCGTCCCGGTCTTCTCCGGCCACACGCTGGTCATCCACGCCGAGTTCGCCGAGGCCATCACCCCGGATCGCGCCCGCGAGCTGCTCGCCGACGCCCCGGGCGTCACGCTCGTCGACGTCCCGACGCCCCTGGAGGCCGCCGGCATCGACGATTCCCTCGTCGGCCGCATCCGCCAGGATCAGTCCGTGCCGGAGGGGCGCGGCCTGGTGCTCGTCGTCTCCGGCGACAACCTGCGCAAGGGCGCCGCGCTGAACACCATCCAGATCGCAGAGCTGCTGGTGTAGCCGACCCAGCCGTGCACCGCTGCGCGCCGGTGCGCCGTCGACGCTAGACCGCGCGCAGGCGACCGTGGCCCGCCGGCGCCGCCGCGAAGTCGACCAGGTCCTTGCGGGCGCGGGCGACGCGGGAGCGGATGGTGCCGATGCGGCAGCCGGCGATGGCGGCGGCCTCGGCGTACGTGTAGCCGAGCACCTGCGTGAGGATGAGCGCCTCGCGCCTGTCCGGGTCCAGCCGGTCCAGCAGGACCCGGGCGTCGACGATCTCGGACCACGTGTCGGCACCGTCGGCCGGGTGCGGCTCGGCGGATTCGCGGGCGTCGTCCCATTCGATGGCCGACTTCCGCGGCCGCGCCATGTCGTGCCGCACCGAATCGACCCACACGCGGCGGGCGAGGGAGAGCAGCCACGTGCGCGCGGAGGACCGGGCGGCGAACCGCGGCAGCGCAGACATGACGCGCAGGTAGGTCTCCTGGGTCAGGTCATCGGCGACGTCGGTGTTGGCCAGGTGGGCCAGCAGCCGCCACACGTCGGTGCGGGTGGCGCGGATGAACTCCGTCAGCGCGGCGCGGTCGCCGCGGCCGGCCTTGAGGGCCAGGGCGGTGACGCGGTCGTCGTCGCTGCGGTGCGTGGTCATGGATGCCGACCCTACCAGGGGCGCCCGGGAAGCCGGTGGCCGCGGGCGTTCCCAACCGCCCCCGGCGGGATCGGCCGCATGCTGGTATTCCGGGTATAGGGACCTCTCGCCTAACTCAGTACCGCCTGCGATTGTAGAAAAATATTAATTGCGGGCGACTGATAGGGCGTGTACTGTGAATCCCGTACGCGCAAGCGGTTCCGGCGACACCACGTCGGACAGCCACCGGGGCCGCCGATGACCACGACGCGAATCTTCCGGAACAGCCGGACGACACCCGACCGCAAGGAGCCTCACACATGACTTCCTCCAAGGACATCGCCAACCGGGGCCTGGACACGGGCACCTCCAACGGCCCGACCACCCGCCTCAACGGCGCGCCGGTCTCCTCCGAGCAGCACTCGGTCACCACCGGCCCGCAGGGCGGCGTGCAGCTGCACGACGTCCATCTCATCGAGAAGCTGGCCCACTTCAACCGCGAGCGCGTTCCGGAGCGCGTCGTCCACGCCAAGGGCGGCGGCGCGTTCGGTGAGCTGACGGTCACCGAGGACGTGTCGAAGTACACGAAGGCCGCGCTGTTCCAGCCGGGCGTCGTCACGCCGATGCTGGCGCGCTTCTCCACCGTCGCGGGCGAGCAGGGCTCCCCGGACGGCTGGCGCGACGTTCGCGGCTTCTCCCTCCGCTTCTACACGGAGGAGGGCAACTACGACATCGTCGGCAACAACACCCCGGTGTTCTTCATCCGCGACGGCATCAAGTTCCCGGACTTCATCCACTCGCAGAAGCGACTCCCGGACTCGGGTCTGCGCGACGCGAACATGCAGTGGAGCTTCTGGACGTCCTCGCCCGAGTCCGCGCACCAGGTCACGTACCTGATGGGCGACCGCGGCATCCCGAAGACCTGGCGCAACATGGACGGCTTCGGCTCGCACACCTACCAGTGGATCAACGAGGCCGGCGAGCGCTTCTGGGTCAAGTACCACTTCAAGACCCGCCAGGGCTGGGATTACCTGACCGACGCCGAGGCCGAGGAGCTCGTCGGCAAGGACGCGGACCACTCCCGCCACGACCTGTTCGACGCCATCGAGCGCGGCGACTACCCGACCTGGGACGTCAAGGTCCAGATCATGCCGTTCGACGAGGCCGCGGACTACCGCTTCAACCCGTTCGACCTGACCAAGACCTGGTCCCAGAAGGACTACCCGCTCATCCCGGTCGGCCACTTCACGCTGAACCAGAACCCGCGCAACTTCTTCGCGCAGATCGAGCAGGCCGCCTTCGCCCCGTCGAACCTGGTCCCGGGCATCGGCTACTCGCCGGACAAGATGCTGCTGGCCCGCGTGTTCTCCTACGCGGACGCGCACCGCTACCGCCTGGGCGCCAACTCCGACCAGCTGCCGGTCAACCGCCCGATCAACCAGGTCAACACGTTCTCGCAGGACGGCTTCGGCACCTATCACTTCGCCGACCCGTCGCTGCCGGTCCATGGCTCCAACGTCGAGCACCGCGGCGGCCAGGAGACCTCCGACGCCGGCGACCTGGGCCTGTGGGCCTCCGAGGGCGAGGAGCCCTTCCGCGGCGCCTACGTCGCCCACGCGGAGGACGACGACTTCAGCCAGGCCGGCGATCTGGTCCGCAACGTCATGGACGACGCGGAGCGCGACCGTCTGGCGGGCAACATCTCCCGCGCGATGCAGGGCGTCTCGCCCGAGGTCGAGGAGAAGTGCTACGAGTACTGGACCAACGTCGACGAGTGGCTCGGCAACGAGGTCCGCGCCCGCTTCGCGGAGCTGAAGGCGCAGTCCTAGCCTTCCGCGGCCCGCGCCCTCATCCCCCGCCGGGGCGTCGACCCCGGCAGGGAGGGGGAGGGTTCGGCGCGGATCGGCGACGCCGCCGACCCCTACGGGGGTCGGCGGCGTCACGATGCCCGGGCGGACGCGGATTACGCCCAGAGCTTGTCGATGCCCTCCAGGGAACCGAACCAGTCCTTCACGGCCGAGGCGGGATCGTCGGGGCGGATGTCGTGGAG
>JAEWGK010000061.1 GCA_023388385.1 Actinomycetes bacterium
GTCGCCGTCGTCATGCTTGACGACGCCGGGCGGGTGGAGGGCCGATGGCAGAGCCTCGTGCAGCCGGACCGGGACATCGCCAACGCGCACGTCCACGGCATCACCGCCGCCGTGGTGGCCGGCGCCCCGTCGTTTCCGGGCATCGCCGCCGAATTGGCGGGGTTGCTCGACGGGCGGATCTTCGTCGCCCACAACGCTGCCTTCGACGTGCGTTTCCTCCGCTCGGAATTCGCCCGTGTGGGCGTGGAGCTGCCGCCGCAGGGCTGGTGGGTGTGCACGCAGCAGCTGTCGGGCCGCCTGCTGCCGGGGGCGCCCGGTTCGCTGGCGGAGTGCCTGGCCGCTGCGGGCCTGGGCAATGACGCCCCGCATACCGCGTTGGGCGATGCCACCGCCACGGCGGAGTTGTTCGGCGTGCTGCGCGGTCGTGGCGCCGACCCGGCCGCGGAGGCGCAGCCGCTGGTGCTGGGGGAGGACACTCGTGCGCCCCTGGCAGGTCCGCCCGCAGTGCCGGCCCTGCCGCGGACGCCGGAGGGCTCCGGCCGGGCCGCGTGGGTGCGCCGGATCGCCGCGGCCGGGTCGGCGGCAGAGGCGGGAGACGGCGGTGAGGTCCCCGGGCGCGGCGGTCCGGTCGCGTCCGCGTCCGAGCGGAGCGATGCCGGGCGGTACCTTGCCCATCTCACGGATGTCCTCGCCGACGGCAGGATCGACGATGCCGAATCCGATGGCCTCGTCGATTGCGCCCGCGCCGCGGGGCTCGGTGCGGACGATGTCGCGGAGCTCCACGACCGGTTCCTCCGCATGCTCGCCGTCGATGCCTGGGCCGACGGCGTCGTCACCGGGGAGGAGAGAACGTGGCTCATCCGCGTCGCCGACGAGCTCGACGTGCCCCGTCATCGGGTGGCGGCGTTGCTGGCGGCCCCGGACGTCACGCCCGGTCCTTCCCTGGCACATCGGCTGCGGCCCGGTGATCGGGTGGCCTTCACCGGCACGATGGCGCTCAGCCGCGAGGAGTGGATCGCCCGCGCCGAGGCGGCGGGACTGGAGGTCGGCGGGGTCCGCCGGGACACATGCGTCCTGGTCGCGGCCGATGTCGAGTCCCGGTCTGGAAAGAGCCGGCTGGCCCGCCGTTACGACATCCCCGTCATCGACGAGGCCTCCTTCGCTGACCTCCTGCGGGAGTTCATCGATGGCGCGGGCGCAGGAGAACCTGACGGCGCGGATACCGGGGAGCCCGACGTCGCGCCGGCCGCGGAGGATGCGACCTCCGACGTAGCGCCTGTCGCGAATGCCGTGACCACGGACGAAGCGCCGCCCGCGGACGCCGACGACCCGATCGCGGCGACGGGCCCGCATGCCGTGTTCCCCTGGCTCGCCGGGGACGTCGGCGCCGAACCGACTGCCGCGGACATCGCCGAAGCGTGGATTCTGGACCGCGCCGATGTGCCCCTGATGGAGATGTCGCCGGTCCTGTCGGCGGACGTGCGGCCGGAGGGGCTCGACGCGGGGCTCTCCGTGGTCGCGTCCTGGTACCGCGCGTATCCCGAGCCTCTGTCCGCGACCGTCGAGGACCTCCTGGATATCCGGGGGATCGGGGCCCTGCGGTTGCGGACCTTCGTCGGGGCCGTCGCCCTCCATGCCATCGATGCGGCCGCGGCGGGCCAGGCGGAGGAGGCGGATGCCCCCGGCGACGCGTACGCCGATCTCCCGGGCGGGGACCTGGTGTCGGCGTTCTACGGCGACGCTGCGCCCGACGACGCCACGCCCGGCGGCGCAACCCCTGGCCCGGACACGCCCGGGGAGGCCGCCCGGGGTGGCGCCGGGGGCATCGTCGGCGGGGAGTCCTCCCTCGATCGCCTCGCCCTCGGCTGGCTCGATGCGTGTGGCGCGGCGATGGACGCGGGTGGGCGGCACGCGCCGGAGCCGATCGCGGACGTGCTCGCCGGGCACGCGCCGGCGACGGAGCTCATTAACCAGGCCGTCGCGGATATCCACGCGGCCGTCGGAGATGACAGCCGGGAGGTCGCAATCGCGAACGAGCGGCTGTTCGGTTCCGTCACGCTCGCGGAGCTGGGTGACCGCTTCGGGGTGTCCCGGGAGCGGATCCGTCAGCTGGAGAGGGGGATCCGCACACGGCTGGCGACGCCGACGCCGGCGATCACGGTCGCCGTCGATGCGCTGGGGCGCCGGTTCGGGCCGCTTTCCCGCGTCACCGATGTGCGGGAGGAGCTGCCGCCGCTGGCACGGCGGTCGTCGATCCTGGACGCGGACGCGCTCGGCCTGCTCGCCCTCGCCGCCGGCGGCAGCTGGCGCCTCGATGACGGATGGTTCCTCGTCGGGGACATCGTCAAGCGAATCAGCGGGGAGCTGGCGGCCACGGCGGACCCGTACGGTGTGGTGCATCTCGACGAACTCGCGGGCCGGCTCGGCATCGCCCCGGGGATCCTGTCCTGCTGGCTCACGGACGGGGGCGAGGCCCAGGTCCGTGACGGGTGGATCCGCACCCGCACCGGCAGCATCCCGGAGAGGGCGGCCGCGGAGCTGTCCATTCACGGCGCGCCGTTGACCACCGAAGAGCTCGCGGGGATTCTGGGGGATCGGTCGGAGCGGTCCATCTCCAACGCGTTGTCCCTGGCCGAAGGCATCCACCGGTGCGGGCATGGGCGGTGGGCGCTGGCCGAATGGAACCTGGACGAGTGGACGAACCTCGCGGACTTCATCGCCCGCCGCGTCGACGCCGCCGGTGATGACGGTGTGCCACTCGACGCGCTCGTCGACGCCGCCGCTGAACGGGGCGTTGCCCGCTCCAGCGTCGTCACCTACGCGTCCGGGCCGGAGTTCGACATCTCCGACGGCATCGTCCGCCGGACCGACGCCGACCCGGTCAATGACGCGCTCCCGGAGGAGACCGCGAACCTGTACCTCCGCGACGGGGCGTGGTCGCTGCTCATCACCGTCAACCGGGATCATGTGCGGGGCTCCGGCGTGCCGGTCCCCAAGGCCGTCGCCGCCCTGTACGACGTCGCCTACCTTGGGGAGGTCCGCGTGCCGTCCCCGGCGGGGGAGCAGGCCGTCCGATGGGGCCGGACGAACGCGAGCATCTCCACCATCCGGCGATTCGTCGAGGCCCTGGGCCTCGCGGAGGGCGACCGGTGCTGGCTGCGCTTCGCCGCGGATGGGTTCGACGTGGTGCCCGCCACCCCGCGCGAATCCGCCGCCGATCCGGCCGCTGATCTGCTGAACAGGTGCGGGCTGGACGACGTCGCCCCGGCGCCGGCCGACACCGCCGACACCGGCGCGGCCGATTCCGGCACCGGCGCGGCCCGTTCCGTCGACGAGGCCCTGGGGGTCCTGGCGGAGGCGATGGGCCTTCCGGCCGGCGTCGCCCGGCGCCGGATCGTCTCCCGGCTGCGGCACCGCCGCCAGGAGGATCTCGCGGACTTCGTCCGGGCCCTCTGACGGGGCCTGCGCGGCGGGGCCGCGCCGAGGCCGCCCCGAACCCGCTACAGCTCGGCGACCAGCGCCTCCACCGAAGCCTTCGCGTCACCGAGGAGCATGTCCGTGTTCTCCTTGAAGAACAGGGGGTTCTGCACGCCCGCGTAGCCGGAGCCCATGGAGCGCTTGAACACGATGACCCGCTCGGCCTCCCACACCTTGAGCACGGGCATGCCGGCGATGGGCGAACCCGGTTCCTCCGCGATGGGGTTGACCGTGTCGTTGGCGCCGATGACGAGCACGACGTCGACCTCGTCGAAGTCGTCGTTGACCTCGTCCATCTCCAGGACGATGTCGTAGGGCACCTTCGCCTCGGCGAGCAGGACGTTCATGTGCCCCGGCAGGCGGCCGGCGACGGGGTGGATGCCGAAGGTGACCGTCTTTCCGGCCTCCCGCAGCTTCCGCGCCAGTTCCGCGACCGGGTACTGCGCCTGGGACACCGCCATGCCGTAGCCAGGGGTGATCATCACCGTCCGGGCCGACTTCAGCGCCTCGGCTGCTTCCCCGGTGGTCACCTCGGTGTGCTCCCCGGCCTCCCCGCCGGCGACGGCCCCGCCGTCGGTGCCGAAGCCGCCGAGCAGCACGGAGGTGAAGGAGCGGTTCATGGCCTGGCACATGATGTACGACAGGTACGCGCCGGAGGAGCCGACGAGCGCGCCGGTGATGATGAGCAGCGTGTTGCCCAGCATGAGTCCGGTGAACGCCGCGGCCCACCCGGAGTAGGAGTTCATGATGGAGACGACGACCGGCATGTCGCCGCCGCCGATGGCGATGACGAGGTGCCAGCCGAGGAACAGCGCCAGCACCGTCATGACGGCGAGCGCCGCCCACGCCACGGGACCCTCCCCGGCGACGACGAACACGGCCAGCAGCACCACCGAGACGACGAGGATGGCGAGGTTGAGGGCGTTGCGCCCCGGCAGGAGCAGGGGCGCGCCCGGGATGCGCTCGGCGAGCTTGAGGCCGGCGACGATCGAGCCGGAGAACGTCACGGCGCCGATGAAGACGCCGACGAAGACCTCGCCGAGATGGAATGCGAGGATGCCCTCGCCCGACCCGAGGTGTTCGGGGGAGATGAAGGACGTCACGCCGATGAACACGGCGCCGAGGCCGACGAGCCCGTTGAACAGGGCGATGAGCTGCGGCAGGCCGGTCATCTCGACGCTGGTGGCGCGCCAGACGCCGATGACGCCGCCGAGGCCCATCGCGGCGGCGGCGAGGACGACGGTGACGAGCGGCCCGTGGTGCCCGTCGGGCTCCAGGTGGGAGGTGACCGCCGCCTGGACGAGCGCCGCGGCGATGGCGATGCCCATGCCGGCCATGCCGAAGGTGTTGCCGCGCCGGGCCGTCTCCGGCTTCGACAGCCCGGACAGGGCGAGGAGGAACAGCAGCGCCGCGGCGATGTACGCGAGTGTCGACAGGTTCGCCGTCCAGTCCCGGAGCCGGTCCGCGGCGTCGGCGGCCCCGCCCCGGCCGGCGAGGACGAGGACGGGTGCGGTGGTGATCGCGGGTGGCGTGATCATCGGTCAGGCCTCCTTCCGGAACATGCCGAGCATGCGGTGGGTGATGGCGAAGCCGCCGAAGATGTTCACCGACGATGCGACGATGGCGGCGAAGGCCAGCGCCGACACGATGAGGTTCGACGAGCCGACGACGAGGATCGCGCCGACGAGGACGATGCCCGAGATGGCGTTCGTCTCCGACATGAGCGGGGTGTGCAGCGTCGGCGTCACGTTGGAGATGACGTAGAAGCCCAGCACGATGGCGAGCGTCAGCACCATGTAGTTCGCGCTCACCGAGGCGGGGGAGACGAGGACGAGCGCCGCGCCGAGCAGCACCGCGACGGCGAGTCCGATGCGCCCGCCGACGCCGCCCGAGCCGAAGACGGACACCTTCTCCGGCGCGTCGGCGTGGGCGCGCCGGGCCATCTCCTCCTGCTTGTCGGCCGCGGGGCTGAGGGAGACCTGCACCGGCGGCGGGGGCCACAGGACGTCGGCGCGCCCGTCGCCGTCGTCGGCGAGGCGCGTGACGGTGATGCCGCGGATGATCTCGTCGTCGAGGTCGAGGACGGGGACGCCGTCCTTGTCCGGGGTGATGAGCTTGAGGAGGTTGACGATGTTCTGCCCGTAGAGCTGGGACGCCTGCCCCGGCAGCCGGCCCGCGAGATCGCGGTGGCCGATGATGGTGACGCCGCCGTCGGTGACGATGGTCTCGCCGGGCACGGTGAGCTCGCAGTTTCCGCCGTTGGCCGCGGCCATGTCGACGATGACGGAGCCGGGCCGCATGTTCGCCACGTCGTCGGCGGTGAGCAGCATCGGCGACCGGCGGCCGGGGATGTTCGCGGTGGTGATGACGATGTCGGCGGCGGCGGACTGCTCGGCGTAGAGCTTCGCCGCGGCGGCGGCCTGATCGGAGGTCATCTCCTTCGCGTAGCCGTCGGCGGACTTCTCCGTCGCGGCCGGGATGGGGATGAACTCCGCGCCCATGGACTCGACCTGCTCACCGGCCTCCGGGCGAAGATCGGTGGCCTTGACGATGGCGCCCATGGAGTTCGCCGCTCCGATGGCCGCGAGTCCGCCGACGCCGGCGCCGATGACGTACACCGTCGCCGGGGGCACCTTGCCCGCGGCGGTGACCTGGCCGGTGAACAGCCGGCCGAAGGCGGCGGCGGCTTCGACGACCGCACGGTAGCCGGCGATGTTCGCCATCGACGACAGGACGTCCATGGACTGGGCGCGGGAGATGCGCGGCACGGCGTCCATGGCCAGGGCGGTCACCCGGCGGTCGGCGAGCCCGTCGACGAGTTCGGGGTTGCGGCCCGGGGCGAGGCGGGCGATGAGCATCGCGCCGTCCCGGATCCGGTCGAGCTGATCGGCCGGGGGTGTGTCGAGGGTCGTGATGATGTCGGCGTCCCACACCTCGTCATCGACGAGGCGGGCGCCGGCGGCGGCGTACAAGTCGTCCGGGTAGGCGGCGTCGGCTCCGGCGCCGCGCTGGACGTCGACGTCGTAGCCGAGGGCGATGAGCTTGCCGACCGTCTCCGGCGTCGCGGCGACGAGCGGCTGCCGCGGGTCGGGTTCGAGGGGCACTCCGATTCGCACGGTGCGTCTCCTAGGAGGATTGGGGGCTGTCGGGGAAAGCGGACGCGTGGTTGGTGCGGCCGGGGCCCGGCCGTCGACCGGGTGAGCTCGCTGTGCTGTCGAGCGGAATATGGTTATTAAAGGAGAAAAAGCGCCCGCCGACGGCGACTCCGCCGGATGGGCGCCGGGAATGTCCGCGGCGGGGGGACGATGCGGGCGGCAGTTGCCGTGAAACTGGTGTTCACCGCCGTTTCGGGACGTCGCGGCGCGGGGGTGCCGGACAGGGGTGGTGCCCCGCCGCGGCGGTCGTTGCAGGGCCTACAGGGGCAGTCCGCGGCGCCGGCGGTGCTGCCGCACCGCCATCGTGACGGCGAATCCCGCGGTGACGAGGGCGGCGACGACCCACACCGTGCGCAGGCCGATGAGGGTGTAGCAGAGGCCGCCGAGGATGGATCCCGTCGCCAGGCTCAGCCACAGCAGGGCGTTGTGCAGCCACGCGGCGTGGCCCTCGCCGAAGAACGACCCCACGAAACGCTGGGCCATCTTCACGAGCGTGCCCGTCGCGTAGGTCAGAGAAATGGAGACCTCGCCGTTGCGCTCGAATGTGCTGTTCATCGCCCCGACGGCGAAGGAAAGGGCGAGCATCGCCGCCGTGCCGTTGTCGAAGGCGACGAAGGCGGCGGAGGTCAGCGTCGCGACGACGACGAACCCGAGCACGACTTCGCGGGGGCGGCCGTGCGGCAGCGTGCGCGTCCCGGTGCGCTGGATGAGCGCGCCAAGCATGACGCCGCACAGGAACAGCCCCATGAGGCCCGCGGCCTTCCCCGCGGTGGCCCACACCCCCTCCGCGGCCGCCGCGGTCATCCGCGTCGTGTTGCCCGACATGAACGACAGGAAGAACCCGCCCAGGTAGATGAAGCCGACGGCGTCGATGAACCCCGTGATGCAGGACAGGTACCAGGCGAGGAGCCTCTCACCGAGTCGGTATTCGTGCATGGCGGGGCCTCCTTCGGCGTGGCGCGCCCGGCGTCGCGGGTGGTGCGTCGGCCTGGCGCGGGTGGGGTTGGGGGCGTCGACGGTACAGATGGTAGCGGCGGCTCCGGCGGACCGGCGGCACCTCCGCCGGGGCGGTCGGCACCCCGGCCGGGGCGGTCGGCACCCCCGCCGGGGTGCCCCCGTCCGGATTCCCCCGCAGGCCACCCCCGGGGCGGTCATCGTTTCGCGCCGAAAGGTGTGCGGATCCCACCCGCTCCAATAGTCTTGTCATGACAATCGTCATGACCATGCAGACGGCGAACACCGGCGTCGAGCACCGTCGGCGACCGACTGCAGCCGACGACTTCCACCGATAGTCCATCAAGTAATCAACGACGATCAAGGAGCTGGTGAACATGGCGTCACCGATTGGGCGGCCCCGCGGGGGCGCGCCCGCCGGGCCCGCCCCCGCCGGTCCCCCCGGCGGTGCCGGGGGTTCTCGGCGGCGGCGGCCACTCATGCGGACCTGCGCAGCACTGCTGGCGGTCCTCGCCGTCGGCGCACCCGCGCTGTCCGCGTGCGGCACCGAGGAATCCGGGCCGACCGCCCTCCGCTTCATGGGGCCCGCCGACGGCGCGGATCAGTACGCGGAGGCGGCGCGGAAGTGCAGCGACGCCTCCGGCGGCCGCTACACCATCCGCTACGACATCTCCGCAAAGCAGACGGACGACCAGCGTCTGCAGCTGGCCCGCCGCATCGTCGGCGGCGACGATTCGTTCGACATCATGGGCCTCGACGTGACGTGGACCGCCGAGTTCGCGGAGGCCGGCTGGGCCGTGCCGTTCCCGGAGGACGTCGCGGCGCAGGTGCGCGAGGGCACGTTGTCCGGCCCGCTGGAGACCGCGACGTGGCACGACACCCTGTACGGGGCGCCGCTGAACACGAACGCGGAGCTCATGTGGTACCGCAAGTCGCTCATGCCGAAGGGCCCCGACGGGCAGCCGGCGCCGCCGCAGACGTGGCCGGAGCTCATCGACCTCGGCGAGCAGTTGGCGGACCGCGGTGAGCCGTCCTACATGGGCGTGCAGGCGGCGCAGTACGAGGGCGCGGTCGTGTGGTTCAACTCCATGCTCGAATCCGGCGGCGGCAGCGTCGTCGCGGAGGACGGGCGGACCGTCACCGTCGGCGAGGGCGATGCGGCGCAGCGGGCGCTGGAGGTCATGAAGGGCGTCGCCACGGCGAAGGGCCACGACCCGTCGACGTCGCAGCTGGACGAGAACCAGGCGCGCCTGGCGTTCGACCGCGGCGCCTCCTTCATGCAGGTCAACTGGCCGTTCGTGTACGCGGGCCTGAAGGAGAAGGCGGAGTCGGACCCGAAGGCGAAGGAGATCTTCGACGACATGGGGTGGACGGTCTACCCGGGCATGATCCCGGGCCAGCCGTCGAAGTCCACCATCGGCGGCCTCAACATCGCCGTGCCGTCGACGTCGAAGCATCAGGACCTGGCCTTCGAGGCCATCCAGTGCCTGCGCAACGAGGAGAACCAGCTGAACAACGCCCTGGCCGGCGGCGTGCCGCCGACGTTGACGAAGCTGTACACGCAGGCGACCCCGGAGTTCCGGGAGCAGTACCCGTTCTACCGGGAGATCTTCGAGTCGCTCAACACGCTCGACCCGGCGGAGCTGGGCCCGGAGGAGCAGGCGCTGCTGCCGAACCCGCGCCGGGTCGGCGTCGCCGTGCGGCCCCTGACCCCCGCCTACCAGTCGATTTCCGTCCTGCTGTCCGACAAGCTCAGCCCGCCGGAGCAGATCGACCCCGAAACCCTCGTGCCGGAGCTCGGGGACACCATCGAGCTCGCGGTCGATTCGACAGGACTGGTGCCGTGATGAACGCAGAGCACAGGCATGACGACGTGACCCGGGCCGACCGCCCGGTGGACGCCCCCGCGGCGGCCGCCCCGGCCGGCGGGGACGTCGCGACGCGGAAGCGGCAGGCGGAGAAGGCGCGGAAGGCCCTGTCCGACGGCCGCAAGGCCGAGCGGAACCTGGGCCTCTGGCTCGTCGCCCCCTCCGTCATCCTCATGCTGCTGGTGACGGCCTACCCCATCGCCTACGCCATCTGGCTGTCCCTGCAGCGCTACGACCTGCGGTTCC
>JAEWGK010000083.1 GCA_023388385.1 Actinomycetes bacterium
AACCCGGTCCCCGAGCCCGAGCGCTTCGACCTGCGCCTCCAGATCTCCTCGATTCGGGCCTTCGCCGAAGATGACCAGATCAACCTCGGGCACGAGCGCCACCGCATCGAGCGCCAGATTCCACCGCTTCATGTCCGTGAGCCGACCGACGCCGACGAGAAGCGACCGCCCGGGGCCGCCGAGCCCAAATCGTTCAGTGAACTCCTCCCGCGTCCGCGCCGCGGGCGCCGCCGAAACGCCATTCTGGATCTGGAGTACGTCACGCACCCCATGTCCGGCCAGTTCGTCGACGATGAACGGCGTCACCGCCGTGATCGGGCCACGGAAGACGCGGCAGATGAGCGCTTCCCTCCGGTAGTCGCCGGACATGTTCCCGTGCAGCGTGCCGACGAGCCGGATACCGCGCATGCCGGCGGTCGCCGCGGCCGCGCCGAGCATCATCGTCGGATTGTGGGCATGGATGACATCAGGGCGGAAGTCGCGGACGATGCGGCGGATCTCACGGACGAAACGGGGAAGTCGGCCGGGCGATCGCTCCACGAGCGGAAGCTCGTGCCATGCATCCGCGGCATCCCGGAAACGCCCCTCCCACGCCCCCGGGGCCATCGCGACGGCGGTGACGTCCCCACCGTCTCTCGAGCGCGCCAGAAAAGCCAGGATCATCATCTCCGCGCCGCCGCAGTCGGCCTTCGCGTTGAGGTGCAGGATGCGCATCATCGAGTCCTTTCGTCGGGGTGGGCGACGGGTGCGTCGGTGCGCAGCGCCGCGAGGAGCAGGAGGAGATAGAGGATCACGAACACGGCCGACTGGACGCAGATGGCGGCGATGAGCGCGTCGCCCTCGAACAGCGTCAGAAGCGTCATCGCGCTGATGGTGCGGAGGGTCGACCAGACGGCGGCCAGGCGCTGCGAGCCGATCATGATCAGGTACTTGTTCACGATGGACAGCAGGAACTGCGCCGCGCAGAACGCGACGACGAGCACCATCAGCCACCATCCGACCGTGAAGTCCCGGTTCCAGCGGAGGATGACGATGGCCGCCAGGACGGTGGCGACCGCGGCTGCCGCCGCCAGGATCGCGGCAACCGCCGTCACCTGGAGCACGCGACCTCGCACGGCGCCCCGATCCCCGCCGCGGACGGTCTCCGCGACGCGCATGTCCATCGCCGGGGCGACGAGCATCATGAACGTGGTGGTGACGCCGCCGGCGATGCGCTGCAGGCCGGACCACACGATGCCGTTGCCCGTCGCCAGCCCGACGGGGGCCACGGACAGCGCCGGGGACTGGGCGCCGACGATGTCGATGGACTGCCCGAGGATGGCTTCCCGGTGGGTGCGGATGTATCTCAGGGAGGTCCGGACGCCCCCGTGCCGGGTGTGGCGGAGCAGGGAGATGCCCAGACGGCGTTCGCCGACGAGCCAGCCGACGGCGTAGGCGAGGACGCCGGTGGCGGCCAGCGCCGCCGTCCAGTCCGTGACCACCGTGACGGCGACGACGGCGACGACATTGACGGCGCCGTAGATGAGGCGGACGGTCGCGTATTCGCGGTACCGCGAACGGCGGACGAAGACGGCGTTGATGATCTGGTAGAGCACCATCGTCACCGCCATGGCCGTGCTCCACAGCACGATCGACGCGACGTGCGCGGAAACGGGAAGAAGCACCAGTCCCGCGACGACCGCGACCGCGGCGGCGGCCAGCGTCACACGGACCGTCGCAGCCACCGAGTCCGCCGCGTCCTCCTCCGGCAGCACCGGGTAGACGGCCGGGAACGCCAGACCCGCGATCCGCGCCGCGATGCTCGCGGCGGCCGAGACGACGACCGCGAAGGTCACCTGAGGGACGTCGCCGGCCGCCAGCGGGATGAGCATCGCGGCGAAGTTGAGGCCCTGGCCGGCGAGCCCCTGGCCAGCTCCTCCCTTGAGCGCGGCGAGGCGGCCGCGGAGTCCGCCCGCCATCTACGCCTCCCCGGTCAGCGCCGGAGCGAGGATGGCCAGATCGCGCCGGATGCGGGCGTACGCGTCGGCGTAGTCGTCGGGGGAACCACCGATGGGATCCCCGATCCCCGGGTCCGCCGGTGCGGCCGCACCGCGGTTGAGCGTGCGCAGGCCGGCGAGCCCGGTGAACTCCCCCGCTTCCGCGAGGGCCGCCAGGTGCGGCAGCGTGAAGGTGCGCCGCAGGGCTCCGGGGAACAGCCGCAGCACGGCGTCGACGTGCGACTGCTCCATGCCGAGGACGATGTCGGCGCCCACGACGTCCGCACGGGTCAGCCGCCGGGCCGAGTGCCCGGACGCATCGATGCCGTCGGCCTCGAGCAGCGCCGCCATCCCGGGGTGGACCGGTTCGCCGACGACGCCCCGCGTGCCGGCGCTGGCGACGGCGAGGGCGGCGCCGGCCTTCCGCGCCATGTCGCGCAGGAGGATCTCGCCGACCGGGGAACGGCAGATGTTGCCGGTGCAGACGACGAGGACCGAGGGGGCCACGTCGGTCACTTCTTGGTCTTCTTCCCGTCGGAGTGGTAGCCGCCGTACCGGTACGCGTCGGCGGCCTCGCCCGCGCTGCGGTTGAGGACGGTGCCGATGACGTGGGCGTTCGCTCCCTCCAGGGTCTCGATGGCCTCGGCGAACTCGTCCTTGCGGACCTTGCCGTAGCGGGCGACGACGATCGCGCCCTGCGCCGCGGAAGCCAGCAGCGCGCCGTCGGTCACCGGCAGCAGCGGTGCGGCATCGACGAGGACGTAGTCGTAGTCGTCGGCCAGGTCCTCGAGCAGCGTGCGGCAGGCGCGGGAGGCGATGAGCTCCGCCGGGTTCGGCGGGATCTCGCCGCTGGCGACGACGTCGAAGCCGCGATCCGCGTGGTGCTGCACGGCGTCCTCGACGGTGCAGTCACCCGCAAGGATGGTGGACAGGCCGACCTGGGACTCGATGCCGGTTCCCAGGGCGGAGGCGACGCGCGGGCGGCGCAGGTCGCCGTCGACGACGCAGACGCGGTGCCCCTCGGCCGCGAGGGCGGAGGCGAGGTTGAGGACGGTCGTGGTCTTGCCCTCGCCCTGGCGGGCGGAGGAGACGGCGATGAGCTTCGGCGGATTGTCCACGTCGACGAAGCGCAGGTTGGTGCGCAGGCCGCGGTAGCTCTCCGCCGCGCCGGTGCCGTCGGTCGCGTAGTCGGGCAGGTGGCCGTCCTCCAGCACGCGGCTGGACGGGATGGTGGCCAGCACCGGGGCGCTGGTCGCGACCTCCAGATCGCGCCGGCGCTTGACGGTGGTGTCCCGCAGCACCGCGATGGCGATGCCGAGGGCCGCGAGGATGAGGCCGGCGATGGCGCCCAGGACGGTGTTGCGCACGACGTTCGGCGAGCTCGGCGACATCGGCACGCCGGGGCCGTTGACGACGGTCATGGAGCTGACCGGGGTGCGGGTCTCCGTGGTGTCGGCGGGGCGCCAATTCCCCTCGTCGTCGTATCCGGCCGTCGTCGTGGTCTCCGTGGACGTGTAGTCGAGGTCGCCGACCACGTCGATGAGGGTGGACGCCACGGCCTTCGTGATGCGCGCCGACTGCTCCGGGTCCTCGTCGGTCACCGTGATCGTGAGCAGGACGGTGTCCGGGGTCGGGGTCGCCGTGACGCGCTTCGCCAGGTCCTCCGGGGTCTCCTGGAGGCCGAGCTGCTCGATGACGGGGACGAGCACGGCGTGGTCGTCGGCCAGCTGGGCGTAGCTCGCCAGGCGCTGTTCGAGGAACATCGACTGCTGGTACATGGAGACGTTGTCGGCCTCCGTGGACGCGGTGACGAACAGATCCGCCGACGAGGAGTACTGCTTCGGCATGAACTGGGACGCCGCCCAGCCCGCGATGGCGCCGACGACGGCGGTGGCGAAGAGCACCCACGCGTAGCGGGACAGCGCGGAGATGATGCGGCCGAGGGCCTCGTTGCCCCCCGCGGCGGGGGTGGCGTTCCTCTTCTGGGTCATGGTGTCGTCCTGTCGTGTCGTGATGTCGTGGCTGGGCCGGGGGGGGGCGGTGATCGCGCGGGCGGTGCCGGGTGGTCGTGCGGGAGACCCGGGGTCTCCGACCGCGGCTGCCGCGGGTGGCGGGGGCGGTGGTGGCGGCGGGGGCTCCGCCGGGTCGGGCGCCGCGGCCATTCGCCTCCTGTCGGTGGCGGTGATGAGGATGAGGAGGATGAACGGCAGCAACGGCGTCAGGTGGCGCAGGGCCGACCCGTAGTCCGGCTCGAACAGCGCCTGGACGGAGACGAACGCCGTCACGAACGCGATGGCCCGGGCGGTGACCGGCGGAACGGGGCCGTCGCGGAACGCGCCCACCGCCCAGAGGAAGGTCGCCCACAGGGCGAAGATCACCACGGCGAGCACCGCGTGGTAGACGGTGCCGAGGGAGAGCATCGGCAGCGGCAGCATGAGGAAGATGAACGTCGTGACGTTGTTCACGGTCCCGCCGATGGGCTCCGGCCAGGAGACCAGCCGGCCGATCAACGTCGCCGTGGCGTCGCCGCCGACGCGGTACTCGTTGACGGAAACGCGGAAGGCGTCCGGGGCCTTGCCCGTGATGACCCAGATGGCGAAGCCGAAACCCGCCACGAGCACGAGCGCGGTGAGCAGGATTCCCCGGGTGCCGCGGCGCAGGGCCAGGAGGATCCGGAACACGACGAACGCGGCGGCGATGAGCAGCCAGTACGGCCGGTACCAGACGCCGAAGCCGAGGCATCCGGCGACGACCGCCAGGTCCCACGCCCAGTGGCGCGGCAGCAGGAGGACCGCCGCGACGAGAAACGCGACGAGCAGCTCCTTCGTGTGCGTGCCCAGGAACGCGGCGCCGATGATGATGCCGCCGCCGAGCACCGCCGCGACCGCCGTGGAATCCGGCACGCCGCCGGCGCGCCAGATGGCCAGGCCGACGCCAAGCAGGAGTGCGCCGAAGCCCAGGAATCCGGCGAGGAGGCGGTCGGCGCCGATGCCGATCGCCTCGTAGAAGTACGCGATGTCGGCGAAGGAGCCGAGCTGCTCCTCGTCGAGCGCCACCGGGTACTCGATGAGTCGGCGGATGCCCTCCGCATCGAAGTCGAAGCGGTCCGGGAAGATCGACTCCCGGAACATCACCATGACGAGCCCGACGAAGACGGCGAGGCCGATGACGGTGATGGCCGACGCGATCGGCCGGACCGGGTCCGTCGCGCCGCTGCGCCGGACGCGGGTCAGAAGGTTCATGCGGCGGCCTCCGTGGGCAGGCCATAGAGGGAACGGACGGCGGTGGCGAAAGCCTCCGGGGCATGGCGCCTGCGGATCGGTTCCCATGCGGACAGGACGGCGCCGGGGTCGTCGAGTGCGGCCACGACCTTCGCCGCGGCCTCCCCCGCATCGGAGTAGCGGGCCGCCGCGGGCGCGTCCTCGAACGCCGCGATGCCGGGCACGAGCACCGGCACGCCGGCGCTGAAGGCCTCGAGGACGGAGACGGGGAAGCCGTCGTTGGAGGCGCTGTGCAGGTAGACGGAGAAATTCGCCATGCGGTGCAGGACCTCGTGCTTCGCCGCCCAGCCGGTGATCTCGACGCCGGCATCCTCGAGCACGGCGCGCAGCTCCTTCGGGCCGTCACCGATCCACGTGAAGCGGACGTCGGGACGTTCGGCGCGGACGCGGCGCACGACGTCGGCGAACATCTCCGGACGACGCATGGCCGCGATTCGCGCGGCGATGCCCACCTCCGGCGGCTGCGCCGGACTCCACTCCATGTCCGGGATCTCCTCGCCGACCAGACCGTTCGGCAGAGGATGGCGGGGCAGGAACGGATTGATGCGGCCGAGCAGGCGGTCCTCGCGCGACGAGCAGCCGGCGAAGGTGCCACCGGCGAGCGACAACGCCACCTCGGCGGCGAGGAACACCAGCCGCTTCGGCATCGTGCGCCCCGAGTCGTCGAACGCCAGACTGTGCGGCGTGTAGACGACCCGGGACCGCAGGCGGCGGTCGGCGCCGCAGGCCAGCCGCGCGTAGGCGCCGCCGAAGCTGGAGTGCGCGTGGATGACGTCGGGGTCCAGCCCGCGCGCGACGCGGCGGACCTCGCGGATAGCCGCGGCATGTCCCTCGGGCAGCGCCAGGACGTCGTCGTAGACGCCGTCGCGCACCGGATCCCCGGGGTGCACCGTGCGGCGGGCGTTCCACAGCAGGATGTGGCGGGCGTCCGGGGCGACGGCGGCGTACCGGCGGATCATCGACTCGACGCCACCGCCATAGCACTCGGTGACGTGGAGGATGAGGCGGCTTCGGACGGCCGCCATCAGTACGCGCCGTCCTTGCCGATCACGGCCTTGGCGGTGCGGAACAGGATGTTGAAGTCGAGCGACGGGGTCCAGTTGTCGACGTAGAGGAGATCGAGGGCGATCGACTCCTCCGGCGACAGGTTCGAGCGGCCGGAGACCTGCCACAGACCTGTCATGCCCGGGCGGACGGTGAGGCGCATCCAGGCGTCGGCGTCGTACTCGTCGCGCTCCTGCGCGAGCGGCGGACGCGGGCCGACGAGGGACATGGAGCCGCCGACGACGTTGAACAGCTGCGGCAGCTCGTCGATGCTGTAGCGGCGGATGAACCTGCCCACCTTCGTGACGCGCGGGTCGTCCTTCATCTTGAACAGCAGGGTCCCCTGACCGGTCTGCTCGGCCAGGCGCTCGCGCATCGTGTCCGCGTCGACTCTCATGGAGCGGAACTTCCACATGCGGAACTCCTCGCCGTCGCGGCCGATGCGGGTCGCCCGGTAGAACACCGGGCCGCCGTCGCCGGCCTTCACTGCGATGGCCGTCGCGAGAAGGACGGGGCCGAAGGCGATCACCAGCAGCGCACCGACGACGATGTCGAAGAGCCGCTTGAGCACGCCGTTGGCCGAGACGTTGCCCGCGCGCTGGACCTTCATCACGGACTGGCCCTGGATGCGGGAAACGCTGACGCGCTGCGGGCTCACCGACGCCAGGTTCGGGTACAGGTAGACCGCGATGCCGAGGGGCGTGCACGCCCACGTCATGCGGCGAATCCACTCGGGGGACACGGAGCCGGGGCACATGACGACGATCCCGTCGACGCCGAGCG
>JAEWGK010000096.1 GCA_023388385.1 Actinomycetes bacterium
GTACGCCATCAGGGACTCGAACCCCGAACCCGCTGATTAAGAGTCAGCTGCTCTACCAATTGAGCTAATGGCGCTCGTCTCTCCGCTTCCGGGCCGTGCCCTTGCCGCGGCGACGAAGAGAAATATAGCCCCATGTCCAGGGCTTGTAAAATTGCCTGGTCAGGGCATGTTTTGCGGACGTCTTGCAATGCTTGTTCAATCCTCGTTCATCGTGGCGACACCGCCCGTGACGCACGCGGATCCGGGCCGCCTGCCACCGATGAGGTGAAACGGCGCTGCCCTTGCGGGCGATGTAGATGTCAGAACGAAACCGGCGGTGCGCGCACGGAAATTTCCGTGACGTATCACCCGTGTGACCAGCGGCGGTGGGCTGTATGCAGAAACGTGACCGTTTTGGGTCCCATTCCGCCTCCCCAACCGGCCTGTCGTTGGTCTACATTGGGGCTTCACGCGCCGTCAGGCCGGACGGGTCCCGGGTGCTCCGGACAGGGCGTGGCCCCGGGGAGCCGTTCCGCGAGTCCGGTGGTGGACCCCGCCGCGCCGACGCCGCAACCAGCCACGAGCCGCCCCCAGGAGCCTTTGACCGACATGGATAAGTCGTTGATTCGCCGTAACCGTCTTCGCCGTGCAGGCGCCGCCGCCCGCCCGGGACGCGGGCGCCGCCGCGCCGGGGCCGCCGCCGTGCTGGTCACGGTCGCCGCCCTCGCGGCCGGCTGCACCGTGGATGGCCCCGCCGGCCAGGACAAGGCCGCGCAGGAGCAGGAGGAGCTCAAGCCCCATTTCAGCGTCGCCGATGACGCGGAAGGCGTGTCCGTCCTCGACCCGGTGAGCGTCTCCGTCGAGAAGGGCAAGCTGGAGAAGGTCTCCATGACCAACGAGGAGGGCAAGGAGGTCAAGGGCGCCCTCAACCCGGAGGGCACCGAGTGGAAGTCCGACGAGGTCCTCGGCTACGGCCGCACCTACACGCTGGCCGCAACGGCCGACGGCAAGACGACGGAGCGCACCTTCACCACCGTGTCTCCCCAGTACACGGCGGAGTCCTACATCTCCCCGAGCGATGACGCGGTCGTCGGCGTCGGCGAGGTCATCCAGATCAACTTCGACGTCACCGTGCCGGACCGCAAGGCCGCGCAGGACGCCATCACGATCACCACGGACCCGCCGGTCGAGGGCGCGTTCTACTGGTACTCCGGCAGCCAGGTCCGCTGGCGCCCGGCCGAGTTCTGGAAGCCGGGCACGAAGGTCAACGTCGAAATCGACTCCTACGGCAAGAAGCTCGGCGGCGACGTCTACGGCGGCGACACGTCGACGGCGAGCTTCTCCATCGGCGACGAGGTCATCGCGGTCGCCGACGACTCGACGAAGACCATGACGGTCAACCGCAATGGCGTCTCCGAGATGTCCATGCCGATCTCCATGGGCCGCGACGCGTGGCTGACGCCGAACGGCGTCTACCGCGTCGGCGAGCAGCGGGAGTCGATGATCATGGACTCCTCGACCTTCGGCCTCTCCCAGTCCGAGGGCGGCTATCGCACCAAGGTCCAGTACGCGACGCAGCTGTCGTACTCCGGCATCTACGTCCACGCGGCGCCGTGGTCGGTGGGCGCGCAGGGCAGCTACAACGCCTCGCATGGCTGCATCAACGTGACCACCGCGAACGCGAAGTGGTTCATGGAGAACACGAAGCCGGGCGACATCGTCATCGTCAAGAACACGAAGGGCGACACCCTGTCCGGCTGGGACGGCCTGGGGGAGTGGAACGTCCCGTGGGAGACGTGGAAGGCCGGCAACGCGGACGAGGGCTCCGGGTCCTAGCCCGTCCGCCGCGGTCTGCGGAGGGCCCGGGTGCGCAGTGCGCGCCCGGGCCCTCCGTCGTGTTCCGGCGCGTGCGTGGCGACGCCCCGGCGCCGCGACCCCGGTGCCGCCCGGGAGCCGGCCCCCGACTAGATGAGACCCAGGTCCGTCGCCTTCGCCACCGCGGCGGTGCGGGAGCCGACGTCGAGCTTCGTGAAGGCGTGGGCCAGGTGGCTCTTCACCGTGGCCTCCGTGAGAACGAGCTCCCGGGCGATGTCTCGGTTCGACAGGCCGCGGGCGACGAGGGACAGGACCTCCGCCTCCCGGCCGGTCAGCTGCGGTACCGGGTCGTGCATGCGGACCATGAGGCGCCCGGCGACGCTGCCCGACAGGACGGTGCCGCCAGCGGCGGCCGTGCGGACGCCTGCGACGAGTTCCTCGGGGTCGGCGTCCTTCAGCAGGTAGCCGACCGCGCCGGCGGACACGGCGCCGAGGACGTCGGCGTCCGAGGAGTAGTTGGTCACCACCAGCACCTGCGGTGGATCCGGCAGGGCCCGGATGCGCTCGGTGGCGCCGACGCCGCCGGCGCGGCCGGCCCCGCCGGGGCCGTCGCCGAAGCGCAGGTCCATGAGCACGAGGTCGGGCCGGGGCCCGTCGCCGGTGCCGCCGTCGCGCGCCGGGCGCCGTGCCGCCGACGCCCGGGCGATGGAGCTCCTCGACGCCGTCGGCCTCGCGGACCTGGCCGACCGCCGCGTCCCCTCCCTGTCCGGCGGCCAGCAGGCGCGCGTCAACGTCGCCCGCGCGCTCATGAACCGGCCGGATCTCGTGCTGGCCGACGAGCCAACCGCGGCGCTGGACCGTGAGTCGGCCGCCGCCGTCACGGCGCTCATCGGCTCCGTCGCCCGCGATTCCGGGGCCGCCGCGCTCTACGTCACCCACGACCGCGCGCAGCTGGCCGGCGCCGATCGCGTCGTCGAGATGGTCGACGGCCGTCTCGACGTCCCCGTGCCCGCCTAGCGGGGGACCACGGAAGCCGGCCCGCGCCCGGCCGGGACATGAGCGAACCCCGGCCGCGGAATCCGCGGCCGGGGCTCTTCTTCGGGGTGACTGACGGGACTCGAACCCGCGACACCCAGGATCACAACCTGGTGCTCTACCAGCTGAACTACAGTCACCATTGCATTGGCGGCATGTCGCCGCTGCAGCGAGCAATATGCTATCCCATGCCCGGGTATCGGCCAAAACGGCTGGTCGGAGCGGTTTTCGCGTCCGGCTGCCCGCGGGAGACCCGCCGGATCCCTACACCGGGTTTCGGTCGACGGCCGCCGCGGAGGCCGCTGCGGTCTCCTTCTCCGTCGGGCCCTCGCCGGCGGGGAACAGGGACAGACGGTAGTAGTCCAGCTCCCGGATGGATTCGCGGATATCGGCCAGCGCCCGATGGGCCATGCCCTTGCGAGGCTGATTGCCGTAGACGCGCGGGTACCAGCGGCGCGCCAGCTCCTTGACGGTGGAGACGTCGATGAGCCGGTAGTGCAGCAGTCCGCCGAGTTCCGGCATGTACCGATCGATGAACTTGCGGTCCGAATGGATGGAGTTGCCGGCCAGCGGCGGGCGGATGGAACCCGGCACGTGCTCGCGGACGTAGTCGATGACGATTCGCTCGGCGTCTGCGACCGTCGTCGTCGACCGGCGGATCTCCTCTGTCAGCCCGGAGGAGCCGTGCATCTCGACCACGACGTCGTCCATCTCCGCGAGCTCCTCATCGGTCGCGTGGACGACGACGTCCACGCCCTCGCCGAGGACGTTGAGGTTCGCGTCGGTGACCAGGGCCGCGATCTCGACGATCACATGGCGGTCCGGGTCGAGGCCCGTCATCTCGCAGTCGATCCAGACGATGCGGTCATTGCGCGCTTCGACGGCGGGGCCGTTGGCGTCGGCGGTCACTGTGCCATCCCTTCGTAGAACCTGCCGATGATGGGGGCGAGCAGGCGCCGCGGCAGGTACGTGCCGGCGCCGTTCATGCCCTTGCTCAGGATGCCGGGGACGACGCGGAGGCGGTTGTCCGCCAGCGCGTCCAGGCTGTCCCGGGCGCAGTCCTCGGTGCCGGTCCACAGGAAGTCCGGCACCGCCTCGTCGACCTCGTTGGCGCCGTCGTCGCGCTCGTCCGGGCGCACCGGGCCGGGCGCCAGCAGCGTGCAGTGCACGCCGGTTCCCCTCAGGTCGTAGTGCAGCGCCTCCGTGAAGGTGTTGACGAACGCCTTGGTGCCCACGTACGTCGCATTGTTCGGGATGACGGTGGTGCCCGCCGCGGAGCCGACGTTGAGGATGGCGCCGGAGCCGCGCGCGACCATCGGCGTGACGACGGCCTGCGTCAGCTCGAACAGCGCCGTGGCGTTCAGCTCGAACTGCGCGCGCTCGTAGTCCCGGTCCAGGTCCTGGAAGCGGCCGAACGTCGCGATGCCGGCGCAGTTGATCATGATGGACACGGACTCCGCGTCGAGGTCCCGCAGGAACGCCGCGCGCGCCTCCGGATCGGCCAGGTCGCAGGGGCGGATCTCCGCCTCCACGCCGTGGTCGGCGGCGACCTCCGCGGCCAGTGCCGCCATCTTGTCCTCGGAGCGGGCGACGAGGATGAGGTGGTGGCCGCGGCGGGCGAGTTCGCGGGCGAGGGCGCGGCCGATGCCGGACGAGGCACCGGTCACCACCGCCCGCATGCGCCGATCGGGTGCGGGGAGGGCCATCGGGTTCCTTTCCGTTGGATGTGCTGCCGGGTCCGGCCCGATGATACTGCCGTGCCCGGCCGGCTGGTCGTTGCGCTGCCGGGCCGGAGTGGGTGGATCACTGCGGTGCCTTCCGGGTCAGGCGGGGGCGTCGGGCACAATGGGGCACCATGAACACGGCGACAGAGGTGGACCGGCGTCCCGCGCTGATCCGCGAATACGACCTCGCCGGGCTCGTCGTCGCGGCGCTCGCCGCGGCTTCCGCCTACACCCCGTCGCTGCTGCCGCGCACGTGGTTCTACCAGGGGCTCGTCGCCGGCATCGCCGCACTGCTCGGCTACGGCACCGGCGTCGTCCTGCACCGGCTGTGGGACGCCGTGGTCCGGGTCATGTCGCGCTCGCCGCGCCTGCACGCGGCTGCTGACGCCGGATGGGCACGCCTGCGGGCCGTCGTTCCGGGCCGGGTGCACCGGGAGCACGTCGCATCATGGGCGCAGGTGGCGGGCGTCGTCATGCTCGTCGCCGTGCTGGCGGGGTCCCTGTGGGCGTCCATCGGCTGGCAGCGGGCGCTGGCCGCCGAGATGTCGGCGCCGCTGCCCGGCCCGGGGCACGTCCTGCTCGCCCTGGCGACGTCGCTGCTGACGTGGTGGCTGCTGCTCATGGGCGCCCGCGGTCTCGGGTCGTGGGCGAATGCGATGCACCAGCTGCTCCACCGCGCCGGGCTGGGGGAGAGCACGGCCGTCGCCGTCGCCTGGACAGCGGTCGCGCTGGTGCTGACGCTCGCGGTCGGCGTCGTCATCCCCTCCGTCGGCGTGCGCCTGGCGGAGCCCTACTTCGTCGACCAGAACCGCACCTACCGTCAGGACTTGCGGAACCCCGCCGTGCCGGAGCGCGCGGCGGGGCCCGGCTCCGCCATCGACTGGGAGGGTCTGGGCTACGAGGGCTCCCGCTTCATCGCCGACGGCCTCTACGCCGGCCAGCTGGAGCAGCTCACCGGCCGGCCCGCCCGCGAGCCCATCCGCCTCTACGCGGGCCTGGGCAACGGGGAGACGATGGGGGACCGTGCCGCGCTGCTCGTCGACGAGCTGGAGCGGACGCACGCCGAGGACCGCGAGGCCGTCATGATCATGCCGGTCACCGGCACCGGCTGGGCCAACCCCGTCTCCGCGCAGGCATTCGAGCTGCTCCACGACGGCGACACCGCCGTCGTCAGCGCCCAGTACGGCGTGCTGCCGAGCGCCCTGTCGGTTTTCGTCGACCGCAACATCGCCGCAGACCCGTCGCGCGAGCTCGTCGCCGCCGTGTCCGCCTGGTGGTCGCGCATCCCGGAGGATCGGCGGCCGAAGCTGTACCTCTATGGTGAGTCGCTGGGCACCCAGGGCGTCGAGGCCGGGCTGACCTCCATGTGGCCGATGGGCCTGCTGCCCGATGGTGTGCTCATGGTCGGACCTCCCCAGGGCAACGACATCCACAGCTGGTTCACCGCCCGCCGTGAACCCGGCTCCCCGGAGCGCCGCCCCGACGGCCCGCCGATGTCCGGCGTCCGCTTCGCGGAGAGCAGCGGCGACGCCGTCGTCCGCGCGCAGGACCCGGCGTGGGGCGACTTCCGCATCCTCTACATGCAGCACGACACGGACCCGGTCGTGTGGTGGTCGCCGAGCCTTATC
>JAEWGK010000104.1 GCA_023388385.1 Actinomycetes bacterium
CGCTTCACCGCCGTCCAGCCGAACAAGGAGGATGCCGTCGTCATCCCCGACGGCTACGAACAGGACGTCCTCATCCGCTGGGGCGACCCGGTCGAGGCCGGCGCCCCGGAGGACTGGGACTTCGACAAGCAGACCCCCGAGGCCCAGAAGAAGCAGTTCGGCTTCAACAATGACTTCGGCGGCATCATCAAGGCGGAAGACGGCACCCTGCTGTACGTCTGCTCGCACGAGTACACCACCGAGCCGATGATGTTCCGCGAGTGGGAGCAGTCCAACCCGACCAAGGACCAGGTCGACATCGGCCTCGCCGCCCACGGCCACACCATCCTGGCCGTCGAGGAGGACGAGAACGGCAAGCTCACCCCGATCAAGGACCATGAGCTCAACCGCCGCATCACCGGCTTCACCGAGTTCACCATCACCGGCCCGGCCGCAGGCCACGAGCTGCTGAAGACCAAGGCAGACCCGACCGGAACCAAGGCCATCGGCACGTTCAACAACTGCTCCGGCGGCATCACCCCGTGGGGCACCATGCTCTCCGGCGAGGAGAACGTCGACCAGTACTTCGGCGCCGTCGACAAGATGGAGGACGGCGAGGCCAAGAAGAACCTCGAGCGCTACTCCATCACCCGCGACATCTCCGACCGCGGCTGGGAGAAGCACTACGACCGCTTCGACGTCACCAAGGAGCCGAACGAGGCCAACCGCTTCTACTACGTCGTCGAGATCAACCCGCACGACCCGACGTCGACGCCGGTCAAGCACTCCGCCCTCGGCCGCTTCAAGCACGAGGCCGCACAGATCCTGGTCACCGACGACGGCACCGTGGTCTGCTACTCCGGCGACGACGAGCGCTTCGAGTACATCTACAAGTTCGTCTCCGACAAGAAGGTCAAGGAGGGGGACATGGCGCACAACATGACCATCCTCGACTCCGGCACCCTCTACGTCGCCAAGTTCGACGGAAACTCCCCGGCCGACCAGATCGACGGCTCCGGCGAGCTGCCGGAGGACGGCGCGTTCGACGGCACCATCGAGTGGATCCCGCTGATGACCGCCAAGGAGGACGGCACCGCCGAGTCCCACGTCGACGGCATGGACGGCGCCGAGGTCTGCATCCACACCCGCATCGCCGGCGACAAGGTCGGCGCCACCCGCATGGACCGCCCGGAGGACGTCGAGCCGTCCCCGAAGACCGGCAAGGTCTACGCCGCCCTGACCAACAACAAGTACCGCGGCATGGCGGGCGAGGGCGACGGCAAGGAGCAGGACAACAAGATCGACCAGAACACGGACGGCGCCGGCCGCCCGTACGAGGGCGTCACCGAGGTGGCCCCGATCCAGGAGAACAAGAACGGCCTCGTCCTGGAGATGGACGACGACCACGCCGGCACCACGGGAACCTGGAACCTGCTGCTCGTCTGCGGCGACCCGAAGGAGGCCTACTCCTACTTCGGCGGCTTCGACAAGGAGCAGGTCTCCCCGATCTCCTGCCCGGACAACCTGGCCTTCGACTCCCACGGCAACCTGTGGATCTCCACCGACGGCAACGCGCTCGACTCCAACGACGGCCTGTACGCCGTTGCCGTCGAGGGCGACCGCCGCGGCGAGGTCAAGTGCTTCCTGACCGTCCCGATCGGCGCCGAGACCTGCGGCCCGCAGGTCACCGACAAGCGCGCGATGGTCAACGTCCAGCACCCGGGCGAGGACGACGACGCCACCCCGGAGGACCCGATCTCCCACTGGCCCGACGGCGGCGACTCCCAGCCGCGTCCGGCCGTCGTCCAGGTCTACCGCACCGACGGCAGGAAGCTCGGCGAGGCGTGATCGGCGCCGGCACGGGGCCGGTGCCCCCGTGCCGGCGCCCCGCCACCCGTCAGCGGGAGCAATCCCCGTCGGCGGGACGGGGAATCGCCCATCCGCTATCCCGCGAGCTCCTCGAAGAACCAGGACATGACGAGCGCACCGGGGTCGACGACGCCCTTGGCCGCGTCCCCGACGTAGCTGGCCCGGCCCTTGCCGGCCGCCGTGCCGGCCGTGGCCTCCGTGCCCTCGGCGGCGGCGCGGGCGGCCCCGGCGAGCCCGCCGCCGTCCTCGAGCGCCCGCACGGCCGGGTCGATGGCGTCGACGACCGTGCAATCCCCGACCTTCGCGCCGCCGAGGTCGACGATGGCGTCGAGCCCGGCCCGAACCGCCGGCGCGAGCGTCTCCGCCTCAAGCTCCCCGGCGTCCTCCAGGTTGCGGGCCATGGTGGCGAAGAACAGGCCGAACACCGCCCCGGAGGTGCCGCCGGCGCGGACGAGGTAGGACTGGCCGATGGCGTCGAGGACCCCGGCCGCGGTACCGCGCAGCGGGCTGGCCAGCGGCGCGAGCGCCGCCCGCATGTTGACGCCGAAGTCGCCGTCGCCGGCGGTGCGGTCCAGCTCCGTGAGATCGTCGACGGAGTCGAGGACCCGGCTGACCCACGCGGAGAGGCGCCGGTGCCCGGGGCCGTCGGGATCGTCGCCGTCGGGCAGGTCCTCCGCGCCGGTGAGCGTCACGTCCGGGCAGTCCGCGTACGCCGTGGGCGGCTCCCATGCCGGGGCCGTCGTCGGCTCGTCGAGGAGGTCGAGGATGTCGTCGGCGCCATCGTCGAGACCCAGCACCGTGATGGAGAAGCCGGTCATGTCCCACGCGGTGACGAACTCGCCGTGGACCACGCGGGCGATGTCGACGCCGCGCTCGCCGAGGGCGCGGGCCGTGACGGCGAACACGGCGGAGACCTCCAGCTCCGGCGTGCCGCCGAGGCCGTTGACCAGCAGCAGGACGCGACCCGGGTCGCCCGCGGCGGGCAGCAGCCGGTCGAGGAGCGCGTCGACGATCCGGCGCACGGACCCCGGGTGGTCGAGCCGGCGGACGCCCCGCTCCCCGTGGATGCCGACGCCGAACTCCAGCTCCCCCTCGCCGAGCTCGAACGAGGCCTCCGCCCCGGGGATCCGGCAGCCGGAGAGCGAGACGGCGATGGAGGCGCTCCGGTCGGCGACGTCCTGCGCGATGCGGGCGACGTCGGCGAGCGAGTCCCCGCGGGCGGCGGCGGCGCCGGCGACCTTCTCCACGAGGATCGTCGCGGCGGTGCCGCGGCCGCCGATGCCG
>JAEWGK010000133.1 GCA_023388385.1 Actinomycetes bacterium
TTCGACAGCACCCGCAGACGCTCGTAGAACCCGATGGCGGCGGCCGTCGCCACGTTGAGCGAGTCCGTGCCCGGGGACATGGGGATCCGCACTCGGACGTCGCAGGCGCGCATGGCGTGCTCCGTAAGCCCCGGACCCTCCGCGCCGACGAGGACGGCGACGCGGTCCGCGTCCATCGCGTCCCACAACTCGACGGCGCCCTCGCCGGGCGTCATGGCGACGATGCGGAAGCCGCGGTCCCGGAGGCCCTGCAGCGACCGCTGCCACGTCGTCGTGGTGCCGGGCAGGTGGGCGAACGGCAGGCGCAGGACGTGGCCCATGGACACGCGCACGGCTCGCCGGTACAGCGGGTCGGCGCAGGCGGCGCCGAACAGGACCCCGTCGACGCCCATGCCCGCGGCATTGCGGAACAGGGAGCCGATGTTCTCGTGGTCCCCGACCCCCTCGAGCACGAGCAGGGTGCGGGCGCCGTCGACGACGTCCTCGACCGACGGCTCCGGGGCCCGGTCGGCGGCCGCCACGAGCCCGCGGTGCAGGTCGAAGCCCGCGGCGCCGGCCAGCGTGGGCCGATCGACGTCGACGACGACTGCGTCGTCGGGAAGGCGCAGGTCCTCCGCGGCCAGCGCGTCATCGAGCTCCCGAAGGCGCCGCCGCGTGCCGGCGACGACCCGCAGGGGGAACCGCGACGCGATGAGGCGCGGCACGACCAACGAACCCTCCGCGACGACCAGCCCCTTGCCGCCCGGCAGGTCCGGGCGGTTGTCGGAGTGGTTGAGGTCGCGGACGTCGTCCAGCCTCGGGTCCGCGGGGTCGCGGATCACGGCCGGCTCGGGCAGCACCCGGTAGCCAGCCGCCGCACCGGGGGCCGAACGCGCGTCGCCCTCACCCGGGGCGCCGGCGCCCGGCACGGCGCCCTCCCCCGTCGTCACGCGCGGTTCCATTAGGTCAGCAGCTCGGTGACCGGATCCACGGCGAAGTACACGATGAACAGGACCGCGAGCACGTAGATGAGCGGGTGGACCTGCTTGCCCTTGCCGGTGGCCAGGCCCATGACGGCGTAGGCGACGAAGCCCGCGCCGATGCCGTTCGCGATGGAGTACGTGAACGGCATGATGACGATGGTGAGGAACGCCGGGAGGGCGACCTCCATGCGGGAGAAGTCGATGTCCTTGATCTGGGCCATCATCAGCACGCCGACGACGACGAGGACGGGGGCGGCCGCCTCGATGGGCACGATCTCGTAGATCGGGGTGAAGAACATCGCCAGCAGGAACAGCAGGCCGGTGACGATGTTGGCCAGGCCGGTGCGGGCGCCATCCGCGATGCCGGCGGCGGAGTCGACGAACACCGTGTTCGAGGACGCGGAGGAGGCGCCACCGACGATGGCGCCGGTGCCCTCGACGATGAGGGCGCGGCGCATGTCGGGCAGCACGCCGTCCTCGTTGGCCAGGCCCGCCTGCTTGCCCAGGCCGGTCATGGTGCCCATGGCGTCGAAGAAGTTGGCCAGGACCAGGGTGAACAGCAGCATGGTGGCGCCGACGACGCCGATGCGAATGAACGCGCCGAACGGGTCGATGTTGCCCAGGATGGACAGGTCGGGGATGCCGCCGAAGCCGGTCGGGGCGCCCGGGACGGCCATGTTCCAGCCGCCGGGGTTCGGCTCGCCGTCGACGAAGGACGGGCCGGCGTCGACGATGGCCTCGACGATGAGGGCGACGATCGTGGTGGCGATGATGCCGATGAACAGGCCGCCCGGCACCTTGCGCGCCACCAGGACGCCACAGATGAAGATGCCGAGGACGAAGACGACCGTCGGCCACGCCTGAATCTGGCCGCCGGTGCCCAGCTGGACCGGGACGGTGGTGCCCGCGGCGTCGGGGACGCGGGTGACCAGGCCGCCGTCGACGACGCCGATCATGGCGATGAACAGGCCGATGCCGACCGTCATCGCGGACTTCATCGACGGCGGGATGGCGTTGAACACGGCCGTGCGGAAGCCGGAGACGGCCAGCGCGACGATGATGACGCCGTCGAGGACGACGAGGCCCATCGCCTCCGGCCACGTCAGTCCCTCGACGGAGACGAACGTGACCGCGACGAGGGTGTTGATGCCGAGGCCCGCGGCCAGGCCGAACGGGTAGCGCGCGAACACGCCGAAGAGAATGGTCATGACGCCGGCGGCGAAGGCCGTGGCGGCGGCGACCTGCGGGACGCCGAGGACCGTGCCCTCGGAGTCCGCGACGGTGCCGAGGATGAGGGGGTTGAGCAGGATGATGTACGCCATCGCGAAGAACGAGACGACACCGCCCCGAACCTCCGTCAGGACGGTCGTTCCCCGCTCCGTAATGCTGAAGTAGCGGTCGAGGGCGCCGCCGGGGGCGCCCCCTCCCTTCGGCGTCTCCGCGGTGCCCTGCGGCACGGCGGTCGCCCGGTTGGTATCGCTCATGGACGCTCCGATCCCGGTCTGTGGTCTCCGGGCGACGCCCGGATCCGCGCCCGGCCGCCGCCGCACGCTCGCGCGCGCACACGTAGAGTCCCAAACATGCACCCGCGCGAGCAAATGCAGGACACCGCAACAGGTCCCGGATTACCGCCGGTCACGGCCCCCATGCTGCCCCGGTGGGCCGAGGATCCCCGTCCGGCGCTCGCCGCCGGCGTCATCGCGTTCACGGCGGGGATCCCCCTGACGTGGTCGCTGGTCGGGTCCGCGGCGACGTGGACGTGCGCCGCGGGCGTGGTCGTCGGCGCCGCCGGGTGGGGCGTCTACACATGGCAGCGCGCGGCGGTGCGCCGCGGCGTGCGGTCGGCGCAGGAGGGCATCCGGGACGACGGGTGAGCGCCCGCGCACGATGCGCGTGCCCCGTTGCGTGACGACGCACCCGCGTCCTCCCGGGCCCCGTGCGGGCCGGATGCGGCGGCGTCACTCCCCGGGGCGGTCGGCGGGCGCATCGCTCCACGCCTTGCCGGAGGGGCCGCCCTCGCCGCCGACGGCGGGGGTGGCCGAGTGGGCGCCGCAGCCGTGGTCGCGATGGACGACCTCGGCGTCGAAGGTCCACTCGTTGGCGCAGACGCCGAAGTCGCGGCCCAGCCTGCCTTCGAGGGGCACGAGGAAGGCGCAGGTGCCGCAGTGGCGCAGGGCCTCGCGGGCGAAGGCGCCGCTCGGGCCGTTGTCCCCGTCGCGCCAGCGGGCGGCAGCCTCGCCGGCGCCCTCGCCGGACAGGCGGCGCTCGGAGGGCTCGCCGGGGGTCAGGCGCGGGTCGTCCTCGGCCGGGGGCATGAGGTCGCGGGGGCCGAGATCTCCGGGGCGCACCCGGTCCTCGTACGGCACCCACTCCGGCGCGCGCAGGGCGTGATCGCCGGGGACGAGGGCGACCTCGTTGACGGTGACGTGATCAGAGCCCTCCGCGCAGGCGAGGACGACGTGCCACTCCCACCCACGGTAGCCGGGCAGGTCGGAGGCGAAGCGGTGGACGGCGACGCCACGGCCGACCATCGTCACGCCGACGTGATCGCCGACGGGCCCCTCGTCGAGGTCCTCGACGGCGGCGCGGGCCAGGGCGATGGCCTCGGGCCGCACGAGGGGTCCGCCGCCGCGGCCGCGGCGGCCTCCCCGGCCGCGGCGGCGCCGGGGCGCTCGTCTGGGGTTGTCGGTCACGGGGCCATTCTAGGATGTGGGCATGAGCCGCCGCCGACCCCCGTCCGCTCGGCGAGGCGGGTCCGCCGCCGCGTCGCGGGCGCGCGCGTGTCCCCCGTCACGGACCCGGTCCAGGGCCGGGACGCGCGCCGCGGCGTTCGCCGCGGCCCTGGCCGCCGCCGTGCCGACGGCGGGCGGCTGCGCCGGCGACGGGATGAGTGGGGTGAGCGCCGGCGCTCCCCCGCCGCGACACCTCGTCGCCGAGGTCGTGGCCGAGCACCCCTTCGACGCCTCCTGGTTCACCCAGGGCCTGGAGCTCCGCGACGGCGACCTGCTGGTCGGCACGGGCCTGCGCGGGGAATCGGCGCTGCGGGTGGTGCGCGATCCGCTCGGCTCCCCCGCCGTCGCCGCGGAACGGGCGCTGCCCGCCGATCACTTCGGCGAGGGCGTAACCGCCGTCGGCGACGAGGTGTGGCAGCTGACGTGGACCACTGGCGTCGCCCACCGCTTCCGCGGCCCGGATCTGAGCCCCGCCGGCATCGCGCGCTACGACGGAGAGGGCTGGGGACTGTGCCACCTGCCGTCGTCCGGGGCGCTGGTGATGTCCGACGGCTCGGACCGGCTGACGCTGCGTGACCCCGCCGACTTCTCCGTCCGCGGCGCCGTGGACGTCGTCCGGGGCGACGGCGGGGAGACGGACGACCTCAACGAACTGGAGTGCGTGGAGCACGCGGATCTGCCGGCCGGGGCCGCGGACCTGGCCGGGGTATGGGCGAACCGGTGGCGGACGGAGGAGATCCTCCTCGTCGACCCGGCCACGGGCGCTGCGGCCGCGGTGGCGGACGCGTCCGCGCTGCGGGACCGCCTGCCGGAGGACGCGCGGGCGGGCGCGGATGTGCTGAACGGCATCGCCCACGTCCCCGGCACCGACCGGTTCCTGCTGTCGGGCAAGCTCTGGCCGACCCTGTTCGAGGTGCGGTTCCGGCCCGCGGAATCCGGCCGGTAGACTGCCGGGGAACACGCCGGGCGGCGCGCCCGGCCCACGACACGGCGGGAGGACCTGCGACATGGCCAGCAAGTCGACGAAGAAGGGGCTTCTGCTCCTGGCGATCATCGTCGTGGTGGGGCTCATCATCGTCGCCGCGGTCGTCGTGGCCGATCGCCTGAAGGGCGACGACGCCGTGGCGGACCCGACCGCCCTGGAGCTCACGGTGGAGGTCGGAGGGCGGGAGCACGTCGTCAAGCCCTACCGAGTCTGCGAGCTCGGCGCGGAGTGCGAGACGACGGAGTCGAACATCCTCACGGTCGATCTCGGCGAGCAGGACGTCGCGGAGGTCACGGTGCCGGACGAGGTCGCCGAGGGCGCATGGGTCGTTCAGCGCTTCTACGCCGACGAGTCGATGAACGGCGCCGAGAACCACGAACCGGGCACCGCCTCCTCCGTGAAGGTCTCCGGCTCCGAGTCGGTGGCGGGCAAGCGCTCGGAGCTGGCGGTCATGGAGGTCTCCTCCGCGAGCATCGTCGGCACCGCCCCCGACGGCTCCGAGACCGTCTACGGCGTCACCTGGTCCGTGGCCAACGGCGCCGCAGACTGACCGGCGAGGGCCCCTTCGCGATCCCCGGTGGAG
>JAEWGK010000144.1 GCA_023388385.1 Actinomycetes bacterium
ATATGATGATCAAGTCGGGGGTTTTCCCTGACCTGGTGAGTGATTCAAGTGTTGAAATCGTGGCCGGTGCGTTAACGGGGGTGACGCTAGGGACTCCATGTTGCTCGCGGAGGCGTCGTGCTGCGACGTCGACTTTGGGCTCTCCTATGTCAGCTTCACTGAAGAGGAATTGTCGGTTGAGGTTACTTGGATCCACCGTGTCGGGATCAATAAGAATGAGTTCCTTGAATGCCAGTCCCGAGAGTGCGATGCTCATGAAATTTCCGATTCCTCCGCAGCCGGCGAGAAGGAAAGTTGCTTCCGAAAATGAGGAAGTGACCGCATCCGTGTCAACACCGATTGCGTCGAGATACATAGTCGTCTTTGTGTGTCGGTCTGCCGGAGATGTACTGTAGTCATGGGGCTTCTGCAGTATCATCTGCTGGTTCAACAGATCTGTAAACGCAGTCTTGTTGCAGATTGATGTGCTGGTGAACCGTTCTGCCTCGGCGACGGTCCGTCCAGTAAGGAAATGATCGAGCGTCTCGATGTATGGATCCGCATCGCGCTGTGGAATAATGAGTTGATTTGTCCCATAGCCGATAGCCACGTAATCCTGACCGAATGAAACATAGGAGTGCTTTGATGTGAAGAACATGAGGGTCGCCTTCCCGGCCCCCGGGTGGGGGCCGGGGGCGCCTGGTGTGGGGTTAGTTGCGCACGGTTCCAAACATGGCATTCGCCTCCCTTCGGTCTATGCGTGCATCTGTTTTGCACGGTGTGACGTCAGGTTAGGCCCGTCAAATTGGTTCGTCTATGGCTGCAATGTAAAAAGTTTATTTCGACGTTTCCCGCACGTTTCCGTCGTACTCTGTGGCGGGTCGGCGTGGCGTGACGGAGCTCCGTCAGGCGACGCGGGCCGGAGCCGTCCACCACGACCCCGATGCCGCATTGGGCACGTGCAGCAGCACGCGGGAGCCGCCGAGGTGCTCGACGACGGCGGCGGTTTCGGCGGCCGCCGCGGCACGGACGGCCCATGGAAACGCCCCGCCGCCGGGCGCGAGCCGGAGCTCCGTCCCGTCGGCGCCAACCGCGGTGAGCGGGGCGGACGGGTCGGTTCCGGCGCGCAGCACGGCGCGCGGGGCGTCGGGGGAGGGGCGGCCGTAGATCGGCCGGGGGACGGGATAGGTGGACATGGCGGACCTTTCCGGTGGGGCGCGTCCGCCGGCGGGCGCCGGCGGCGGGTCTTCCCGGGAGGGCACCGTGGACCCTCGCCGCGGTTGCCCGGCGGGCGCCGTCCCGGGGCGCTCGGCCCGCCGTCGTGACCTGCGCCCCAGTCTAGACCAAGCGGTCTAGATGTCAACAGCCTCCGTGGAATCGGCCGGGCCGGACTCCGGGGCGTGGTCCGCGGATTCCGCGTCGCCGGCGAGCAGACGCTCCATCGCAGCCAGCGGCAGCTGCAGCCAGCCCGGGCGGTTCTGCGCCTCGTACAGGCACTCGTAGATGGCCTTGTCCAGGATGAACGCGTCCAGCAGCGCCGCGCGGGCCTTCGCGGCGCGGGTGTCGTGGTCCCCCTCACCGCGGTAACCGTCCAGGAACGCGGAGATGTTGCGGTTCGTCCACTCGCGCACGCGCGGGGCCTGCAGCTCGAGGTTCGGGCGCCCGGTCAGCAGCGGGTAATGCGCCGCGTAGTCGAAGGAGCGGATCATGCCCGCGACGTCGCGCAGCGGGTGATCCGGCAGTCGCCGCTCGTCCCACGGGCGCGACGGCTCGCCCTCGAAATCGATGAGCAGCCATTCGCGCGGTGTGCGCAGCACCTGACCCAGGTGCAGGTCGCCGTGGATGCGCTGCACCGGGGCGCCGGCGGCGGCGACGGACTCGGCGGCGCGGGCGTAGACCGCGCGGACCTCGTCAGCATGCTCCGCGACCTGCGGGACGATGCGGCCGACGTGCTCCAGGCGCGCCAGCATCGGCGCGACCAGCTGCTCGCCGGAGGCGCGTTCGCCGACCGGCACCGCGGCGGCCAGCGTCTGGTGGACGTCGGCGACGGCCTCGCCGAGCTTCCGGGCCTCCACGGAGAAGTCCGTGCCCAGCTCGTCGACCTCGTCGTCGAAGCTGCGCAGCATGTCGCGGACGCTGGTCAGCGCCATTGCCCAGCCGTCGGCGGAGTTCGGGACGAACTGCTGGAGCATCGCCGTGGTAAACGTCTTGTCCTCCACCGTCAGCTCGGTCCAGCCGTACAGATGCGGCACCGAGTGGCAGCCGGCGGTGGACAGGGCGGCCAGCAGCTCGACGTCGGCGTTGACGCCCGGGTGGACGCGGCGGAAGAACTTGCACATCACCGCGTCGTCGTAGATGACGGAGGTGTTGGACTGCTCGACACCCATCGCGCGGCCGACCTCCGGAACCTCGAAGGGTGCGCCCTCGACGGTCTTCAGCTCCATCGAGCCCAGGCGGCCGTCGGCGGCGAGCGCGCGGCCCAGGGCGGTGATGGCGGAGGCGTCGATCAGCGCGTCGTAGCCCAGCACGCCATCGCCGGCGACCAGGATCGAGTGCTCGTGGCCAGATGGCACCTCCGTGCCCCACTTGATGGGCAGCAGGTAGCCCGCGCGGCCCTGGTCAGTGCGCACGCGGATGAACAGCAGGTCGATGGGGCCCTCGTCGTCGACGGCGACGTCCAGGTCGTGCGCGAGGACGTCGATGCCCTCGAGCGTCGCGGCCTTGTCGGCGAAGAAGCGCTGGTTGGGCAGCGTCCGCGCCAGTTCCTCGACGATCAGGTCGGTGTCGGGGCGGTTCATGAGTCCTCCTCGGTGGTGGTGCGGCTCTCCGCGACGGGCGCGTCGGAGATGGCCTGGGCGACGGGCACGGTCGGGGCGGTCGCGGAGAGCCCGTCGGGTGAGCCCTCCGCCGACGGCGGGGCCTGGAGCTCGAACCAGTAGAATCCGTGGCCGGGCAGGGTCAGCAGGTACGGCAGCTCGCCGATGTCGGGGAACGGCACCTGACCCGTCATCTCGATCGGGGTGAAGCCGTTGAGCGCGGAGAGATCCAGCTCCACGGCCTGCGGGTACTTGGACAGGTTGTTGACGCACAGGATGCGCTCGTCGCCGTGCTCGCGCATGTACGCCAGGATGGTCGGGTTGGCGCTGTCGAGCTCACGGTAGGAGCCGACGCCGAACGCGTCGTAGCGCTTGCGGATCTTCACCATGCGCCGGACCCAGCGCAGCAGCGAGTTCGACTGATTCATCTGCGACTCGACGTTGATGGCCTGGTAGCCGTACGTCGGATCCTGGATGGTCGGCAGGTACAGCCGACCCGGGTCGCAGCGGGAGAAGCCGGCGTTGCGGTCGGGGGACCACTGCATCGGGGTGCGGACGCCGTCACGGTCGCCGAGCCAGATGTTGTCGCCCATGCCGATCTCGTCGCCGTAGTACAGCACCGGCGAGCCCGGCAGCGACAGGAGCAGGGCATTGAACAGCTCCAGCTGATTGCGGTCGTTCTCCAGCAGCGGGGCCAGGCGTCGGCGGATGCCGATGTTGGCCTTCATGCGCGGATCCTTGGCGTACTCCGCGTACATGTAGTCGCGCTCCTCGTCGGTGACCATCTCGAGGGTCAGCTCGTCGTGGTTGCGCAGGAAGATGCCCCACTGGGCGGTCGACGGGATGTCCGGCGTCGACTCCAGGATTTCGGAGATGGGGAAGCGCGACTCCTTGCGCACCGCCATGAAGATGCGCGGCATGAGCGGGAAGTGGAACGCCATGTGGCACTCGTCGCCGCCGGTGGCGGGGTCGCCGAAGTACTCGACGACGTCCTCCGGCCACTGGTTGGCCTCCGCCAGCAGGACGCGGCCGGGGTACTCCTCGTCCATGACGGCGCGGCACTTCTTCAGGAAGCCGTGGGTCTCCGGCAGGTTCTCGCAGTTCGTGCCCTCGCGCTCGAAGAGGTAGGGCACGGCGTCGAGACGGAAGCCGTCGAGGCCCATGTCGCACCAGAAGCGCAGCACGTCGAGCATGGCGTCCTGCACGGCCGGGTTGTCGTAGTTCAGATCCGGCTGGTGGGAGAAGAAGCGGTGCCAGTAATACTGGCCGCGCACTGGGTCGTACGTCCAGTTGGAGTCCTCGGTGTCGACGAAGATGATGCGCGCGCCGTCGTACTTCTCCGGGTCGTCCGACCAGACGTAGAAGTCGCCGTAGGGGCCGTCCGGATCGGTGCGGGATTCCTGGAACCACTCGTGGGAGTCCGACGTGTGGTTCATGACCAGGTCCGTGATGACGCGGATGCCGCGCTCGTGGGCGGCGTCGAGGAGCGCGCGGAAGTCCTCCACGGTGCCGAAGTCTGGCAGCACCTTGCGGAAGTCACGGATGTCGTAGCCGCCGTCGCGCAGCGGGGAATCGTAGAAGGGCGGCAGCCAGAGACAGTCCACGCCGAGCCACTGGAGGTAGTCCAACTTCTCGGTCAGGCCCTGCAGATCACCCGATCCGTTATGGTCCGAGTCGTTGAAGGCCCTGACGAGGACCTCGTAGAACACCGCCTTGCGGTACCAGTCGTCCATGCGGCCCAGGGTAGGGAATACGCTTCACCCTCGCACGGATCCGCTGCGGCGGACCGCACGTGCCGGATCGCGCGCCGCTCTGCCGACCCGCCACCTGCCCGATTGACTTCCGCAGGGGGAGTTAACGGCCTTTATCGGGAGGAACGGGTCACTGATACACGGTTTTCGTCCCTTGTGGTGACCTGTTCCTCCCGGTAAAGGGCATTAACCCCTCCTCAAGCCTCCGGTTTGGCGCCTCCAGCTCGGCGAGGCGTGGAGGTCGCCCTGCGCGACGGACTGCTGCCCCTTCTTGCGCTGCTGCGACCGGCGTTCCCGTGGGACGGGGATGCGCGCTCAACGCCTGCCATGATGCAATGGGGGACATGTCCCGCGACGACCGACAGCCCGAGTCCCCGCAGCCGCGTTTGCCGGAGCCGGAGTTTCAGCCGCCGCGCCGGCTGTGGGCGGTGCTCATGACCATCCTTACCTTGCTGGTGTGCGTGAGCATCCTCATGAGCTCCTGGGAGCAGATCACCGCGCTGTTTTAGGTGCGTCCCCGCGACCGTATGGGGGTTAATGCCCTTTAGCGGGAGGAACAGGTCACGAAGCGGCCCGAAAACCGGTGATCCGTGACCTGTTCCTCCCGCTAAAGGACGTTAACCCCGAGGGATGGGGCGATGAGGGGCGAATACCACCGACCGTCGCCGCCGCGGCCCGCCGCCCGGTACGGTGGTGCACCATGATCGACGCCGACAACCCCCTGCTCCAGCCCTCCGAGCTGCCCTACGGGCTGCCCGACTTCGCCGCGATCGAGGACGCACATGTCATCCCCGCGTTCCGCACGGCGTTCGACGATCACCGCGCGGAGATCGCGGCCATCGTCGCGAATCCGGAGGAGCCGGACTTCGCCAACACCATCGAGGCGCTCGAGCGGTCGGGGCGGATGCTCGACCGCGTCGCGTCCTACTTCTTCAATGTCGCCGGCACCGACGCCACCGACGAGCGCCTGGCCATCGAGGCGACCATTGCGCCGGAGCTCGCCGCGCACATGGATGCCATCCGCCTGGACCCGGGCCTGTGGGAGCGCATCTCCCGCGTGCCGGAGCCGGAGGGGGAGGGCCGGGAGGAGGCCCGCAGCCTGCTGGAGCGCTACCGCTTGGACTTCGTCCGTGCCGGCGCCGACCTGGGCGAGGCCGACAAGCGGCGCCTGAAGGAGATCAACGCCCGCCTGTCGGAGCTCGGGACCGCCTTCGGTGAGAACCTGCTGGCCGACACGCGCGCCCGCGCCGTCCACGTCGTCGACGAGGCGGAGCTGGCGGGCCTGTCGGCCGGCGACCGTGCCTCCCTGCGCCGCGGCGCGGAGGCCCAGGGCCTCGACGGCTGGCTCATCCCGCTGGACCTGCCGAGCGTCCAGCCGATCCTCGCCGACCTCGAGGACGCGGGCCTGCGCGCCCGGGTCTACGAGGCCTCCGTAGCCCGCGGTACCGGCGAGGGCCACGACAACCGGAAGCTCATCCCGGAGATCGTCCGCCTGCGCGCCGAGCGCGCTCGCCTGCTTGGACACCCGACGCACGCCGATTACGTTATCGCCGACGAAACGGCGGGCTCGGCAGCCGCGGCGCGTGAGCTCATCGCGGAGCTCGCCCCGCCCGCGGCCGCCAACGCCGAGGGCGAGGCGAAGATCCTCGGCGACCTGGCCGCCGAGCCGGTCGGCCCCGCCGATTGGGCCTACTGGGCGGAGCGCCGCCGCGCCGACGAGTTCGCCGTCGACGGCGAGGAGCTGCGCAAGTACTTCGAGTTGGAGACCGTCCTGCGCGAGGGCGTCTTCGGCGCCGCGGAGATGCTCTACGGCATCCGAGTCGTCCCGCGTGACGACCTGCGCGGTTACGCGCCGGGCGTGCGCGTGTGGGAGGTGCTCGAGGGTGCGGATGACGCGAGCGACGGGGCAGCCGACGCCACCGCCGACGCGGATGACGCCACCGCCGCCGCGGATGGCGCCGCCCCCGCCGCCTCCGGTCGCGGCATCGGCCTGCTGCTGACCGACCTCTTCGCCCGCCCGGTCAAGCGCGGTGGTGCGTGGATGAGCGCGTTCGTCAACCAGTCGCGGCTGCTGGACGAGCGCACGGTCGCCGTCAACGTCCTCAACATCGCCGAGCCTGCGGAGGGCGAGCGGGCGCTGCTGACCATGGACGAGGTCACCACGCTGTTCCACGAGTTCGGTCACGCCCTGCACGGCCTGCTGTCGGACGTGGAGTACCCGCGGTTCTCCGGCACGAACGTGCCGCGGGACTTCGTGGAGTTCCCGTCGCAGATCAACGAGAACTGGGCGCTGCACCCGGATGTGCTGGCGCGCTACGCCCGGCACGTCGACACGGGCGAGCCGATTCCGGCGGAGCTCGTCGAGTCGGTGCGCCGCGCCCGCACGGCCGGGGAGGGCTTCGCGACGACGGAGTACCTCGCCGCCGCCGCCCTCGATCTGGCGTGGCATTCGCTCACGCCGGAGGAGGCGGAGGCCGTCGACGACGTCGAGGCGTTCGAGACCCGCGCCCTGGAGCGCGCCGGGCTGGACGTCGACGGCGTCGCTCCCCGCTACCGCAGCGCGTACTTCAACCACGTCTTCGCCGGCGGCTACTCGGCGGGCTATTACTCCTACCTGTGGGCGGAGGTCCTGGACGCCGACGGCTTCGGCCGCTTCGAGGAGGCCGGTGGCGTGGACGCGGCGACGGGGCGCCTGTTCCGCGAGCTCATCCTGTCGAAGGGCGGCTCCGTCGACTTCGCGGAGGCCTACCGCTGGTTCCGCGGCCGCGATCGCGACGTTGCGCCGTTGCTGCGCCGCCGTGGGCTGGCCGGGGCGACCGGGTAGTAGACTTGTCCGCCATGGGCGCCATGTTCGACGCCGTCGGCCAGTGGCTGACGCAGCAGCCGGTGATCGTGCAGACGATCCTCCTGCTGGCCGTGCTTCTGCCGGTCGGCGGGGCGGCGGCCTTCGCCCTCATCGGCGCCATCGACATCGCAGTCGGCAGCCTCCTCGGCCGGTGGGCCCGCAGGCCCGCCTCCCGCAGGAGGGTCCGCATCGAGCCCGCCGGGCCTGCAGCCCGGGGGGATTAGGAGGACGGGACGTGCATTCGCGCGTGAAGGCGGCGCTCATCGCGCTCATCCTGCTCATCATCGTGATGGGAATCATCTACGGGCAGCTGTGATCTGCCCCGGCCCGGCGCCACGAGATGCGTGACGACGGGCCCCGCCCCGGAGGAGGGGCTATGCCCGGGCGGTGGTGTAGACGCGCAGGTCCTCGTCGTCCTCGATGGCCGATCCGCGCTTCGGCGCGGGGAGCCCCGCCCGCCAGTCGATGATGAGCGTGACGACGGCGACCGCGCCGACCGGCAGCGCCCACGCCAGGGACTCGGTGTACAGCGGCAGGTCCGCGAGGAACGGCAGCGCGCCGGCGGGGTCCATCTTCAGGGCCTTGAACAGGTCGATGACCGCGAAGATCGTCGCGACGGCGACGGGCACGCGGTAGGTCCAGCGCAGCGCGAACGGCAGGACGGCCTGCAGCAGCGTGATGAACACGAGGGCGACGGCCATCGGGTACAGCGCGACGTTGAGCGGGATGGCGATGGAGATGATCGCCTCCAGCCCCAGGTTGGACACCAGCAGACCGCCGAGCGTGAACAGCACGGTCCAGCCGCCGTAGCCGAGCTTCGGCAGGAGGGTGGAGAAGTATTCGGCGGTGGAGGTGATGAGGCCGATGGCCGTCGTCAGGCACGCCAGGAGCACGATGGCGGCGAAGAGCCACGCGCCGACCGGGCCGAACGTCTCGTTCGCGGCGGTGCCGAGCAGCTCGGCGCCGTTGGCGAAGCCGCTCCCGATGTGCAGGCCCAGGTTGCCCAGGCCAAGGTAGATGACGGCCAGCAGCACGGCGGCGACGACGCCGGCGGAGATGGTGCCGGAGACGATGGCGCCCCGCCCGCGCACGCCCTTGGAGCGCAGGGAGGAGATGACGACCATGCCGAAGACGAGGGCGGCCAGCGAGTCCATGGTCAGGTAGCCCTCGAGGAAGCCGGTGGCGAAGGCGTTGCCGGACCACTTCTCGGTCGGCGTGCCCGGCGCACCGTCCAGCGCGAGGGCACCGACGACGATCAGGGCGAGGATCAGGATGAGCAGCGCGGGGGTCAGCCAGCGGCCGAGGGAGTCGACGATGCCGCCCTTGCGCAGCGACAGCCACAGCGACACGGCGAAGAACGCGATGGAGAAGAGCAGCAGCCACAGCGCGCTGCCCGACTCCTCCGGGCCGGTGAGCGCGCCGATGCCGGTGCCGAACGCGACGTTCGCGGTGCGCGGGATGGCGTAGAGGGCGCCGATGGACAGGTAGACCATCACGGAGAACACGAGGCCGAACATCGGGTGGGTGCGGTCGGCCAGTGCGCGGATGCCGGAGCCGGAGACGGCGACGGCGATGACCGCGAGGACGGGCAGCAGCACGCCGGTCGACAGGAAGCCGAGGATCGCCGGCCAGTAATTCTCGCCGGCCTCCATGCCGATCTGCGGCGGGAAGATGAGGTTGCCCGCGCCGAAGAACATGGAGAACAGCATGAAGCCGACGACGATGATCGTCGCCGACGGCGTCTTTGTTGCGTTGTCGGTCACGCCCGACATCTTTGCAAACGGTGTTCACGTGCGCGCACCGGGGTTGCGTGACCGCCGTCACCGTCCCGGATCAGCCGCGGGCGGCCTCGGCGATCCGGGAGAACAGCGGGATGTCCGGCAGGTCCTGGACGACGAGCGCGCGGCCCTCCGGGTCAGTCAGCGGGATGCACCAGTTCGGGTATTGGTCGTGCGTCGTGCCGGGCTGGTTCTGCGTGCGCAGGTCGCCGACCATGTCGACGAGGGAGATGCAGCGCAGCGCCGACGGGGTGCCGGAGAGGTACCGGTGCAGGCCGACGAGCAGGGACTCGACGTCCGGCATCGTGGCGCGCGTGACCGTCTCCCAGTCGGTGCCGGCGGCGGCGGTGCCGTCGAAGCAGCCGCGGGCGTCGGCGGCGGCGCACACCTTCGCGACCCACGTTCGGTCCTCGGCGTCCTCCTCCTCGGCGTCGGTGAGCAGCAGGCCCAGCCGGTCGCGGAGCCTGATGTGCTCGCCCGCCAGGTAGCCGGCGGTCGGTGGCAGGTCATGCGTGCCGACGGACGCCAGGCACAGACGGCGGTAATCCTCCGGAGGCTTCGGCCGGCCGTCCTCCGACTCGAACCACAGGATCGAGGTGCCCATGATGCCGCGGCGGGCCAGGTAGTCCTGCACCCACGGCTCGAAGGTGCCCAGGTCCTCGCCGATGACGACGGCGCCGGCGAGCTCCGCCTCGAGCGCGAGGATACCGACCATGGCCTCGTGGTCGTAGGTCACGTAGGTGCCGTTGAGCGGGGACTCCATCCGCGGCATCCACCACAGGCGGAACATGCCGAGGATGTGGTCGACGCGGATGCCGCCGGAGTGCCGCAGGATGGTGCGCAGCATGTCGCGCCACGGCAGGTAGGCGGCGTCGGCCAGCTTGTGCGGGTCCCACGGCGGCTGGGACCAGTCCTGGCCCTGCTGGTTGAAGCCGTCGGCCGGGGCGCCGACGGAGGCGTCGGGCGCCAGCCACTCGGCGAGGTTCGCGGCGTCGGAGCCGCCCGGGTGGACGCCGACGGCCAGGTCCGCCATGACGCCGATGCGCATGCCGGCGTCGGTCGCGGCGCGCTGGGCGTCGGCGAGCTGGCGGTCGCAGATCCACTGCATCCAGCAGTGGAAGTCGACGAGGTCCTCGCGCAGCTGCTCCTCGTCCTCGTGGGCGCCGAGCGGCTCGACGTACTTCAGCCATTCGTCGTCCTTCGCGGCGTCGCCGGCGTCGCGGGCGGCGCGGCGCTGCTCCAGCTCGCGGTCGGCGCACCAGCGGGCGTAGTCCAGGATGCCGCGGCCCTGCTCCTCCTTGAACCGCTCGAAGTCGGCCTGGCGGACGCCGGAGCGCTCCACCTCGTGCAGCGCGTGGAGGGCGCGCAGCTTCGCCGCGTAGATGGGGTTGCGGTCGATCTCCTCCGCGCTGCGGTTGCGGGCGCGGTGCTCGGCGGCGAGCTCGTGGAGCTCGTGCGTGTCGGCGTCGTCGAGGTACGCGAACTCCTCGACGGCCTCGATCCGGATGTAGAGGGGATTGACGTAGCGGCGGGTCGTCGGCAGGTAGGGGGAGTCCTCCACCGGCGGGGTCGGCTCCGCGGCGTGCAGGGGGTTGATGAGGACGAAGTCGGCGCCCGCGTGGCGCGCGGCGACGTCGGCAAGGTCGCCCAGCGTCGTCAGGTCGCCGACGCCCCAGGAGCGATCCGAGCGTACGGAGTACAGCTGCGCCATGACGCCGACGGCGGGCTCGGCGATGAAGCGGTCGGCCGTCGACAGGCGCTGCGGCGTCACGGCCAGCACGCACTCGGACTCCCGGCCCTCGTTGTCCGCGACGATGGAGTGCCAGCCGAGCGGCAGATCCTCGGGCACCGCGAAAGCGGCCTCGCCGAGCAGGGTCCCGCCGACCTCGCGCGGGGCGACGTTGTGCTCGACCTGGGCCAGGGGCCAGCGGGAGCCGTCGTCGAGAACCGCAGTCACCGAGACGGGCGTGCCGTGCGGCACGTGCACGTGGACGATCTTCGGCTCTCCGCGGGTGGAGACCACCACCGGCGGCAGGGTGCGCGCCCAGCGGCGATCCGCCCAGGCCCCGCGCGCCGCCCGGATCTCGTCGTCCGACGGGTCCTCGCCGAGGTCCACGCCCATCGCGGCGAGGATCTTCAGCACCGTCCCGCGCGAGACCTGCACATCCCGGCCATCGGACGACCAGTAGCGCACGGCCACGCCGAGATCGGCGGCGAGGTCGGAGAGCGGGGCGGACACGGGCTGCGCGGCGGTATCTGTCACGGGCGCCATCATGCCAGCATGCGGTCCGGCCCGCGTGTCGGAACGGCGTGGAATGCCCGTCGGAACCTTCCCTGTCCGCAGCGCCCGCCACCGCGTACGGGGGTTCCCATCCCCCGGCCGTTGCGCTCCGGGGGTGGACAGGGGGATGGTGATGTCAATGTGCGTGAAATCGCGCGCGGCGTGGCCCCGATCACGTATGTTGTCCCTGAAAGTAATTGCCGTCACATCTAAATTTGAGAGCGAGTGGAAGATGCGCGAGTACTCGACCGAGGCGCAGTACGTCGTCGGCGACGACGAGACCGTGGTGACCGCGCTGCAGGACCTGGCGGCCAAGCGCCCGAAGCTGGTCCTGTTCAGCCGTCCGAAGAACTTCGAATGGGTGAACGTCACCGCCGAGGAGTTCGTCGAGGAGGCGCGGGCCGTCGCCAAGGGCCTCATCGCCAACGGCGTCGCCAAGGGCGACCGCGTGGCCCTGCTGTCGGAGACGCGTTACGAGTGGACCCTGCTGAACTTCGGCGTCTGGATGGCGGGCGCCACCCTGGTGCCGATCTACGGCTCGTCCTCCTCCGATCAGATCCGCTGGATCGTCGAGAACTCCGGCGCCGTGTTCGCCGTCACCGAGTCCCGCGACCACACCGAGCGCACCAAGACCCTGGTCATCTCCGAGAGTGGCGTCGCCCCGATCGCCGACTCCCCGTCGCAGCTGCGCCGCGTCCTGGAGATCAACTCCTCCGCCGTCGACACCCTCATGTACGAGGGGCGCGACGTGCCGGATTCCGAGGTCGACGAGCGCATCGCGACGACCGGCGCCGACGACCTGGCGTCCGTCATCTACACCTCCGGCACCACCGGCCGCCCCAAGGGCTGCATGCTGCTGCACCGCAACTGGCTGTCCGAGATCCGCGGCATCCTGACCAACGACATCGGCGTCGTCGCGCGCCCGGGCAACCGCCTCCTCACCTTCCTGCCGCTGGCCCACGTCCTGGCCTCCGCCGTGTCCCTGGCGGCCTGCCTCGCCGGCGCGACGCAGTCCCACTGGTCGGACTTCAAGACCATCACCCTCGAGTTCCAGCGCTCCCAGCCGCACCTCATCCTCGGCGTCCCGCGCGTCTTCGAGAAGGTCCGCGATGGCGTCTACAACCAGGCGAAGGCGAAGGGCCCGGTCGCCCTGGCGATCTTCGAGCGCGCCGAGTCCACCGCCATCGAGGTGTCCAAGGCCAAGGACCGCGGCGGTCCGTCGAAGGCGCTCCAGCTGCGCTGGAAGCTGTACGACAAGCTGCTCTACTCGAAGATCCGCACGGGCATGGGCTCCGCGGTGCAGTACGCCATCTCCGGCGGCGCCGCGCTGTCCCCGGACGTCGCGCACTTCTTCCGCGGTCTCGGTGTCCCGGTGTACGAGGGCTATGGCCTCACGGAGTCCACCGCCGCGCACTGCGTCAACACGCCGAAGGATCAGCGCATCGGCACCGTCGGCCTGCCCGTCGGCGGCTGTTCCGTCCGCGTCAGCGACGACGGCGAACTGGAGCTGGCCGGCCCCGTGGTCTTCAAGGGGTACTGGAAGAACCCGGAGGCGACGGAGGAGGCGTTCGACGACGGCTGGTTCCGCACCGGCGACCTGGGAGAGATCGACGAGGACGGTTTCGTCTCCATCACGGGCCGCAAGAAGGACCTCATCGTCACCGCCGGCGGCAAGAACGTCTCGCCCGGCCCGATGGAGGACCGCATGCGCGCGCATCCGCTCATCTCCCAGGCCGTGGTCGTCGGCGATGGCCGGCCGTTCATCTCCGTCCTGGTCACCCTGGACGAGGAGGCCATGGCGAAATGGCGCGTCGAGCACGGCGTCTCCGAGCAGGCCCCGTTCCGCGAGCTGGTCACCAACCCCATCCTGCGCGCCGAGATTCAGGACGCCATCAACTCCGCCAACGAGCTGGTGTCCCACGCCGAGCAGATCAAGAAGTTCCGCATCCTGAATCGCGACCTCTCCGAGGACGAGGGCGAGATCACGCCGACCTTGAAGGTCAAGCGCAACGTGGTCCTGGACAAGTTCTCCCGGGTGGTCGACCACATGTACCACCGCTAATCCGGGCTCCCCGCCGTCGCGCATCACGTGCGCGACGACGGCCCCGCGCCGCACGACGCCGCCGCAGCCGACGAGGCCGCGGCGGCGTCGCCGCATCCGGTGCCACGCCCCGGCGCGTCAATCCCCGGAGTCGGCCCGGTGTCCTCTTAGGGTGGGGATCGGTTCGCATTCAGGTTGGGCCCGCGGCGTTCGGGGGGAAGGAGTCAGGTGTGGATCACTTCGACGCGCGCCTGCGGCTGCGCGAGGTGACCCAGGAGCTGTACGACATCGGCGACGAGGTCGCCACGTACATCGACAACCTGGCGGAGGCGGTCGCCGACTGCGACGTGGAACTGGTCGACGAGTGCGTCGCCGAGCTCACCGACATCGTCGACGACGCGGTCGACGACGCGATTCCCCTCGTCTTCGAGCTCACGGGCCTGCGCCAGGCCTTCATCAGCGGCATCCGCCGCGGCGAGCTGGCGTATGCGGCGGTGAAGGAGCCGGCGGTGATGCCGGAGGGCATCGACGTCGCGCGCCTCATGACCGTCGCCCTGCCGCATGGCGGGCCGGTCCGGCTGCAGGCGGTGACCTCGGCGCTGGCGGCCCGGACGGACATGGTCGCCGCGCACCTCGTGGAGCTCGCCGACTGGCTGTCCGCGGAGAATGCCCGCGGCGTGGAGGACCTGGGCACCGTCGGCCTGCCGTCGCTGTACTCGCGCTCGGGACGTCGCGCGATGGAGGCCGCCGCCGCATGGCGCGTCACCGTCGCGGAGACCCACCCCGCCGTCGCCGACGCGCTGCGGGGGCGCCGACCCCCGGCGTTCCTGGGCGAGCGCGCCCGGGCGGAGGCCGTCGCCGCGCGCGTCGGCCGGAGCGGACGTCGGTGACGGCGGCGGACGCGACCGGGACCGCGGCGGAGGGCACGGAGGGGAGGCCCGCGTTCGGGGTCTACCTCCATGTGCCGTTCTGCGCGACGCGCTGCGGCTACTGCGACTTCAACACGTACACGCCGGGGGAGCTCGGCTCCGGCGCGTCGCCGGGCACGTACCTGGACGCCATCGCCCGGGAGCTGGAGATGGGCGCCGCCCGCATGGACGCCTGCGGTGAGCTGCGACCGGCGGAAACGGTCTTCGTCGGCGGCGGCACCCCGTCGCTGCTCGGCGCCGACGGGCTCGCCCGCCTGCTCGACGGCGTGCGCGGCAGCTTCGGCCTGGCCCCGGGCGCGGAGGTGACCACCGAGTCGAACCCCGAGTCCACCTCGCCCGCCTTCTTCGGGGGAATCCGGGAAGCCGGCTACACCCGCGTGAGCCTGGGCATGCAGTCGGCGGCGCCGCACGTCCTGGCGACGCTCGGCCGCCGCCACACCCCGGGCCGGCCGGTTGCGGCGGCGCGGGAGGCCCGTGCCGCGGGCTTCGACCACGTCAACCTGGACATCATCTACGGCACGCCGGGGGAGTCGATGGACGACCTCGACGCGTCGCTGGACGCCGTGCTCTCCGCCGGGGTCGACCACGTCAGCGCGTACTCCCTCATCGTGGAGGACGGCACGGCGATGGCCCGGAAGGTCCGCCGCGGCGAGCTGCCCATGCCGGACGACGATGATCTTGCCGACCGCTACGAGCGCATCGACGCCCGCCTGCGGGCCGCGGGCATGGAGTGGTACGAGGTGTCGAACTGGTCGCTTCCGGGAGGGGAGTGCCGGCACAACCTCATCTACTGGCGCGACGGCGACTGGTGGGGAGCGGGTCCCGGCGCGCACTCGCACCTCGGCGGCGTGCGCTTCCACGACGTCAAGCACCCCGCCCGATACGCCCGCATGGTCTCCGCCGACGAGCTGCCGCTGGCGGGTTCGGAGGAGCTTGATGACGAGGACCGCCACGTCGAACGCGTCATGCTCCGCCTGCGCCTGCGTGAGGGCATGCCCGCGTCGCTGCTGCGCGACGGCGAGCTCGCCCGCGCCAGGGGCCTGGAGGACCGGGGCCTGGTGACCGTCGGCGACGACCGCGTGGCGCTCACCGACGCCGGCCGCCTGCTGGCCGACGCGGTCATCGTCGAGATCCTCGACTGAGGCTGCGCGGAGGGACGCCGTCACGCACCGGTGGCACGCGGAGCCGGGCAGATCCAGGCGCACCTGTGCCGACAGGTCCTCCTGCGTGGGCCGGCCGGATCCGGTGCCGAGGGGGTGAGGGCGAGCAGGGGACGCCCCATCGCCGGCAGGAGCCCCATTCGAACGGCAGCGCCAGGTCGAGCAGGAGGTCGAGCCCCACCGATCCGAGCGTGATGGACAGCAGCGCCTGGGGTGCCTCCAGTCCGACGGTGAACTGGCGGATCGCCTGGAACTACGCCGGCTGCGAGTGCGGCGCGCCGCCTCTGTCGTGGACGGTGGGACATGCATTGGCTCCTCGCAGGGGATGCGGGGACGGGTCGGTGCGCGGACGGGTGGGCACCCGTTTACGGAGCCTTGCCGGAGATGGTGACGGTGATGTGAGGTAGCGGTGACATCGGGGAAGGTGTCGCCACCCCGTCAAGGTATTGCTGGCGAAATTAAGTGGGCGCATGTGCAATGGGGATGCGTCGCGGTCATGCGGAGAGTCCTATGGGCGGGACGGTAGAGTCATCCGGGAGTGCGCTTGAACCCGTACGTCGACCGTGGGCGGACGGGTGCGACGGCGGTGCAGTGCCGCAGGTCGACGACGAGTAGCGAGGCAGGAAGGAGTCGCCCCATGACGGCCAACACCGAACGCCGACGGGCGGAGGTGCTCGGCGCGATCGTGGCCGACTACATCGCCTCGCAGGAGCCCGTCGGCTCGAAGGCTCTGGTGGAGCGGCACAACCTGGGGGTGTCCA
>JAEWGK010000147.1 GCA_023388385.1 Actinomycetes bacterium
CCCCCGCACCCTCCCGGGCGGGGGCCCGCTGCCGTGGTGCCAGATGATGGATTCGAACCAACGTAGGCAATGCCGACGGATTTACAATCCGCTCCCTTTGGCCGCTCGGGCAATCTGGCGTGCACCCTGCGGTGCGTCGCTCATGCTACACCAGGGACCGCGCGCGGGCGCAAATCACCTGGTGGCGGCGGTCATCCGACGCGGCGGACGGTGTAGTTCGCCAGCTGCCCGAGCGCGGCGCGGGCGGGGATGTCCGGCAGCTCCGCGATGGCCTCCTCGGCTTCCGCGACGAGTCGGCGGACGTCCTCCAGCGCGCGCTCGGAGCCGGACGATCGCGCCAGCAGCTCCAGGGCCTCCTCGACGAGCGCGTCGTCCGTGACGGGGCCGACGAGGATCTCGCGCAGCCGGTCGCCGATCGGGCCCTCCTCGCGCAGGGCGTAGAGGACCGGGAGCGTGAAGACGCCCTCGCGCAGGTCCGTGCCCGGCGTCTTGCCGGACTCGGCCGAGTCGGAGCGGATGTCGATGATGTCGTCGACGATCTGGAACACCAGGCCGACGCGGTCGCCGTAGCGCTCCAGCGCCTCGATGACCGCCCGGTCCGCGCCCGCGTGCAGCGCGCCCAGGCGGCCGGCGGCGGCGATGAGCACGCCCGTCTTCTCGCGGATGACGTTCATGTAGTGCTCGACCTCGTCGCCGCCGGGCGGGCAGCCGAGGGACTCGCGCAACTGGCCCGTCACCAGGCCCTGGAACGTCACGGCGAAATGCGCGACCGTCTCCGATCCCAGGTCCGCCAGCAGGCGGGAGGCGACGGCGAACAGGAAGTCGCCGGACAGGATGGCCACCGAGTTGTCCCACCGCGCGTTCGCCGACGGGGCGCCGCGGCGCAGCTCGGCCTCGTCCATGACGTCGTCGTGGTACAGCGTCGCCAGGTGGATGAGCTCCAGCACCGTGGCGGTGACCGTGACGTTGCGGGCCTCCGGGTCCTCGCCGAACTCCGCGGCCAGGAACGTGAACATCGGGCGGAACCGCTTGCCGCCGGCGAGCTTCAGGTGGTTGATCTGCTCGATGAGGAAGTCCTCCCCCACCGACAGCTCCCGCGTCAGCAGATCCTCGCACTCCCGCATCCGGGACGTGATGCGCGCCTCCAGCTCCGGATCCCCCAGCCCGACGCTCATGATGCCGCGCCCGCCGGTGCGCTGCGCGTCCGGCGCGGTGGTTCCGCTGGTTCGCATATGGGGTCCTGCCTCGTGGTCGGGGAACGCGTGATCGTGCTGAACATACCGCATGGCGACGGCCCGTCCCCGTCCGGGCGTCGGATAGCCTGGGGCAATGTTCGCCGACTCCCCCGCCGCCGTCCCCCCGTCCGTCGACGTGCTGGTCGCCGGCGGGGGCCCGGCCGGCGCCGCCGCCGCGGCCCACGCCGCCGCCGCCGGATTCTCCGTCGCCGTCGCCGACGCGAAGACCTTCCCCCGCGACAAGACCTGCGGCGACGGGCTCACCCCACGCGCCATCGCGGAACTGCGGCGCCTCGGGCTCGACGACGCCGTCCTCGCCCGCGTGCGCAACCGGGGCCTGCGGCTCCACGGTTTCGGCGGCTCCGTCGAAGCCCCGTGGCCCGGCGGCGCGTTCCCCGATCGCGGAGCCGCCGTCGCCCGCGAGGAGTTCGACGCGATGGTCCTGCGCCGCGCAGCCGACGCCGGGGCCGCCGTGCTGGACGGGCACGCGGTGGAGTCCGTCGAGCGCGGCTCCCTCGACCGCGTCGACGCCGTCGTCCTGCGCGGCCCCGACCGCGCCGCGCACCGCGTCCGCGTCCGGTGGCTGCTGGTCGCCGACGGGGTGCGCTCCCCCGTCGGCAAGCAGCTGGGGCGGTGGTGGCACCGGGACCAGGTCTTCGGCGTCGCCGCGCGCTCGTACTGCACCACCACGCGCGACGAGGAGTGGATCCACTCCCATCTCGAGCTGCGCGACGACTCCGGCGCAGCCCACCCCGGGTACGGCTGGATCTTCCCGCTCGGCGGCGGCCGCGTGAACCTCGGCTGCGGTGCCCTGGCCACCGACTCGCGCCCGGCGCGGGCGAACGTGAAGAAGCTGCTGGGCACCTACCATGCGCAGGTCCGTGACGAATGGGGCCTGGGCAAACCGGAGCGCGTGACCTCCGCGCTGCTGCCCATGGGCGGCGCCGTCACCGGTGTCGCCGGCGCGAACTGGGCGCTCGTCGGCGACGCGGCGGCGCTGGTCAACCCGCTGAACGGCGAGGGCATCGACTACGGCATGGAGTCCGCGCGCCTCGCCGTCGGTCTGCTCCCCGTCGCCGCGACGACCCCCGACGGCCTGTCGCATATGTGGCCGGCGGCGCTGCGGGCGGAGTTCGGCGAGGGCTTCTCGCTGGCCCGGCGCCTCGCCCGCCTGCTCACCATCCCCGGGTTCCTGCCCGCCGCCGGGCCGCTGACGCTCGGCGCGCCGTGGGGCCCGGCGGTCATGGGCGTGGCGGCGCGGCTCATGGGCAACCTCGTCGCCGATTCCGACCGCGACGCCGTCGCCCGCCTGTGGCGAGCGGCGGGGCGGATGTCCTCTCTGGCGGATTCCCGCGGGCCGTGGCGGTAGACGCGGCGCGGGCCTAGATCCAGCCCAGCTCCACGGCGCGGTGGTGGGCCTCGTGCCGGTTGCGCGCGCCGACCTTGCCCATCGCCGACGACAGGTAGTTGCGCGTCGTGCCCTCCGCCAGGTGCACGGCCCTCGCGATG
>JAEWGK010000155.1 GCA_023388385.1 Actinomycetes bacterium
CTCCCGCTCCACTGCCTACGCGATGACCGGCGACTACCGCGCCTCGGACCCGACGTGCGCGTACATCCCGCCGCAGTGGCGCCGGATGCGCGAGTCCGGGGAGGTCACGGCCGACGATCCGGGCGTCAACCGCGACGCGTTGGCGCTGCTCAACGGGGGCACGTCGCTGACGGCGGCGGGGCTGACCGCGGCGCAGGGCCGCGTCGAGGTGCCCGAGGTCGTCGCGGACGACGACGGCCGCGTGCGGCTGCCGATGCCGCATCCGCGCCTCCACGAGGTGGCGTAGCGCCGGGCCGCAGGCGCGCTCACGACGATCATCCCCGGCGGGCTAGCCGCCCTGCGCGACTGGGAGACCCGCCCGTGACCCCCGCTGTGCCGACTGGGGGAACGCTCCCGTTGACCCAATCCGCCTTATATCCAAAATTATAGGTACCACATCAGCAGGGGCCTCCCGGCAGGTGACTCCCGGCAGGGGACGCGCCCCGTACGAAGGGATTTTGCGGTGATCGCGAAAAAGCTGGCCATGTGCGCGGCCGGACTCGTCATCGGCGCCATGTGCGCCGTCGGCACCCCCGCGCCCGCCCACGCCACCACCATCGGAAATGACATGATCGCCCTGGTCAACCAGTATCGAGTCTCCTTGGGACTTCACCCCGTGAAGAAGGATCCCAGCATTCAGGGTGAGGCCACTGAGTGGGCCAACACTATGGCACACGGCGACCGTTATGAACATTCTTCCAAGAATCTGTATGAGATTATCTTCAACCCCGGCCTTGATGTTCCCGATAGCGACCTTGCCCCCTATTCCGTGAATGCATGGAGGAACTCTCCATCACATAACAGGATCATGCTGGAGGAAAACATCACTAGGGTGGGCGCGGATTGCGCCAAAGGAAAGAAGGCCAACTATTGCATCATGAACTTTATGTGACAGTCGCCCGCCAATAGGTACGATATGATAATCGAGCCACCGCTACCTCCGCCCTTTTCCGATACGCAAGGCCCGCACGGGACGGGCGGGGTTGACGGCATCGGAGAGGCTGGCTGATATCCCCCCCCCACGTGGGATTCAGGCCGTCACGTAAACTCCGGAGCCTCCGTGCGGGTGCGCTTGAGCTCGAAGAAGTGCGGGTGGGAGCCGAGGGCGACGGCGCTGTCGAAGATGCGGCCGGCTTCCTCACCGCGCGGGATGCGGGTGAGCACCGGGCCGAAGAAGGCGGTGTCGCCGAGCTTCACGACGGGCGTGCCGACCTCGTCGCCCACCGCGTCCATCGCCCCCTGGTGGTATGCCCGCAGATCACCGTCGTACTCGTCCGAGTGGGCGGCGTCGAAGCGCCCGGCGGGCAGGCCGGCCTCCTCCAGGGACTCCTTGATGATCTCGTCGTAGACGTGCTCCGGCTCGACGCGCTCGCGGTCGACGGGGCCCTCGTCGTGGATTTTGGTGCCCATGATCGTGTACAGGCCGCCGAGCCTGTCCTCGCCGTCGTTCTTTGCGACAGCGGTGAATACTCGGGCCGGCGCCCAGTTGGAGCGCATGAGCTCGCGATAGTCGTGGGGAAGTTCGGTCCGCCCCTCGTTGAGGACGGACAGGCTCATCGGCTGCCAGCGCACCTCGATGTCGCGGACCTTCTCGACCTCGCGAATCCACCGGGAGGTGATCCAGCAGAAGGGGCAGGAGACGTCGAACCAGAAGGTGACCTGCTGGCGGGTGGAGTCGGACATGGGTTTTCCTTTCGTCGGATGTCGCCTCAAGGCTAGCCGAGAGAATCCATTGACATATCACCGTATTGTGCGTGGCGGCGCTTCCCGCGCCACCGCCCCTACGCCGTCAGGGTGCGGGCGACGACCTCGAGGTACGCGGCCCAGGAGCCGTGCCGGCACGGCGTGACGCCGTCCTCGTGGTCCATGAACCGCAGCTCACCGGTGGCGACGTCGACGACGATGGAGTTGCCGGCCCCGTCGGAGGTCAGAGGAACGAGATTGGGAGTCCACCAGGTGTCGCCCCAGTCCTCCTCGTCGTAAAGGCCCTTCCAGATGTCCCACTCGGCGATGATCTCCTCGCAGGACAGGATCCACTCGTTGACGGGCGACGTCTCGAGTTCCGCCGTGACGTCGAAGACGGAGTCCGGCGGCAGACCGTCGTGGAGCAGGAGCGAGGCACGGATCTCCTCCGGCAGGCGGGCCCCGACGACGGCCTCCACCCGGGCGAGATCCTCCGCGGATGCCGGCGGATTGACTTCGACGGAGGCGGCGAGGGCCGCCCAGGAACGTTCGATGCTCATGTTCCCATCGTGACACCGGAACCGGCGCACGGCGACGGACTATCTCCCGACGACCCGGGCGACGGCGGCGAGGTAGTCGCCCCAGGTCCGCCACCGCGCCGGCTCGTGGCCGACCTCGGGGTCAAGGTAGAGCAACTCCCCCGTGCCCACGTCGACGGCGATGGAGTTGCCCTCGCCGCCGTCGGCCAGCGGCACCATGGACGGCGCCCACATGCCGTCGTCGACGTCGCCGCAGTCGCGGAGCTCCCGCCACCTGCGCCAGTCCCGGATGATGGCGTTGCAGCCCATGATCGCCTCGTAGACGTCCTCGGCGTTGCCGTCGCCGAGGGCGTCGAACATGTCCTCCTCCGGCACGCCGTCGTGCAGGAGCAGCGACCGCCGGACGTCGTCGGGGAGTTCCGCGCCGATGACGTCCTCGACGCGCACGACGTCGTCCTCGGACGCGGGCGGCCGGGTCGAGGGGATGGCGGCGGCGATGGCGCGCCAGGACCGTTCGATACTCATGTCGCCGATCTAATTTCCCCAGGCAATGTAACGCAAGGGGTGATTCCTCCCCCGCCCCGCGCCGTCGGGCGGGGCCCGTGCGGAGTGGGTGCCGTCGTCGCGCACGACCCGTGTCGGGCCCGCCAGTACGCTGGAGCGCAGCACGGCGCGGCTGCGGCGTCCCCACGGCGGGCGCCGGACCGCCCCCGACGGACGAAGGAGATCCCCACGTGAGCTCGAAGAACCTGACCCGCGACGAGGCGCGCGCACGCGCCGGCCTGCTCGAGGTCCACAACTACGGCATCGACCTGGACTTCACCCGCGCGGCGGACGGCGCGGAGACGTTCCGTTCCGTCACCACGGTGTCGCTGACGGCGAGGCGCGACGGGGCGACGTTCCTGGATCTGCGCGACGCCGACGTGCGCTCCGTCACCGTCGACGGCGCCGACGCGACCGGGAGCGCGGCCTACGACTCCGACCGGGGCATCGCGCTGGAGCTCACCGCCGGCGACCACGAGGTGGTCGTCGACGCCGACTGCCGCTACACCTCCATCGGCCAGGGCATCCACCGCTTCACCGACCCGGCCGACGGCGAGACCTACCTGTACTCCCAGTTCGAGACCGCGGACGCCAAGCGCGTCTTCGCATGCTTCGACCAGCCGGATCTCAAGGCCACCTACGACATGGCCGTCACCGCCCCGGAGGCGTGGACCGTCGTGTCCAACTCCCTGCCGGAGGTCGGCGACGCGGAGGACGGCACCCGCGTGCACCGCTTCCGCATCGACGTGCCGCTGTCGACGTACCTGGTCGCGTTCTGCGCCGGCCCGTGGCACGAGGTCCGCGACGAGTGGCGCGGCACCGTCGCCCCGCACCCGGAGACCCCGCGCGAGCACCAGCCGGACGGCGAGCTGGTCATCCCCCTCGGCCTGTACTGCCGCCAGTCGCTGAAGGAGCACCTCGACGCCGATGTGCTGTTCCGCGAGACGAAGGAGGGCTTCGGCTTCTACGCCCGCCACTTCGGCGAGCCCTACCCGTTCGGCAAGTACGACCAGGTCTTCTGCCCGGAGTACAACATGGGCGCGATGGAGAACGCCGGCTGCGTCACCATCCGCGACGAGTACCTGTTCCGCTCCCGCACGACGGGCTACCTTTACGAGCGCCGCAACGACACGATCCTCCACGAGATGGCGCACATGTGGTTCGGCGACCTGGTGACCATGGAGTGGTGGGACGACCTGTGGCTCAACGAGTCCTTCGCCACGTGGACCGCCGCGGCGGCGCAGGTGGAGGTCTCCGAATACTCCAACGCCTGGGCCACGTTCTGCAACGTGGAAAAGGCGTGGGCGTACCAGCAGGACCAGCTGCCGTCGACGCACCCCATCGCCGCCGATGCCGGCGACATCGACACCGTCGAGCAGAACTTCGACGGCATCACCTACGCGAAGGGCGCGAGCGTGCTCAAGCAGCTCGTCGCCTACGTCGGCGAGGAGGCGTTCCTGGCCGGCGCCCGCCTGCACTTCGCCCGCCACCGCTTCGCCAACGCGACGTTCGACGACCTGCTGTCGGCGATGTCGGAGACCTCCGGCCGCGACCTGTCCGACTGGGCCGGGCAATGGCTGACGACGACGGGCGTCAACACCCTGACCCCGGAGTTCGAGCGTGACGACGCCGGCCGCTACTCCTCCTTCCGCATCCGCCAGGAGGGCGCGGAGCCGGGTGCCGGGGAGCTGCGCAACCATCGCGTCGCCGTCGGCGTCTACGAGCTGCGCGGCCGCGGCGACGACGAGGCGCTGGTCCGCGTCGCCCGCGAGGAGATCGACGTCACCGGCGAGCTCACCGACGTCCCGGCGCTCGTCGGCGTGCAGGCCGGCGACGTCGTGCTGGTGAACGACGACGACCTGACGTACTGCCTCATGGGTCTCGACGCGCGGTCGCTGGAGACCGTCGTCGGCCATATCGGCGCCTTCCGCGACCCGATGCCGCGCACCCTGGCGTGGTCGGCGGCGTGGCAGATGACCCGCGGCGGCCGCATGCGCGCCCGCGACTTCATGGACCTGGTGCTGCGCGGCGCCGCCGCCGAGGATCAGGTGGCCGTGCTGGAGCGCGTCCTGGCGCAGGCCGTGCAGGCCGCCGTGCTGTACGCCGACGCGGACTGGGCGAAGGCCACCGGCATCCCGTCGCTGGCCACGGGCCTGCTGGCGTCGGCGCGGGCGGCGGAGCCGGGCTCCGACGCGCAGCTGGCGTTCGTCAAGGCACTGGCGATGCTGCCGGCCGACGGCACCTCCCCCGCCATCCTCGACGCGTTCCGCGCCATCCACGCCGGCCACCCGGCGACCGCGGGGCTGGCGGGCCTCACGGTCGACGAGGAGATGATGTGGCGCGCCCTCACCGTCCTCGTCGCCGCGGGTGAGCTGGGCGAGGACGCCATCGCCGCCGCCGAGGCCGCGGACAACTCCGCCTCCGGCCGCCAGTCCGCCGCGCACGCCCGGGCCGCCCGCCCTTTCGCCGAGGTGAAGACTGAGACCTGGGAGGCCCTGACCGCCACCGGCGCCGACGCCGTCAGCAACCTGCAGGCCCGCCACATGCTGCTCGGCTTCACCGCCCCGGGCTCCGCGGAGCTGCTGCGCGACGCCGGCTTCACCGAGCGCTACTTCGCGGAGGCCGTCGGCTGGTGGGACGCATTCTCCTCCGAGACCGCCGCCAACCTGCTGAAGGGCCTGTTCCCCTCGTGGGAGATCGACCAGGCGACCGTCGACCGCGCCCGCGCGCTCG
>JAEWGK010000231.1 GCA_023388385.1 Actinomycetes bacterium
GTGATGTTGGAGAGGTCGACCAACATCGCAGGGAATCGACAGTCATAACCGAACATTCAGGTGAGGCCCGACGGGCCTTCCGGACGACGGGGAAAGGAGCCGGAGACGCATGTTCCTCGGCACCTACACCCCGAAACTCGACGACAAGGGTCGCCTGACCCTCCCGGCGAAGTTCCGCGACGAACTCGCCGGGGGTCTGATGGTCACGAAGGGGCAGGACCATTCGCTGGCCGTGTACCCGCGCGACGAGTTCGTCCGGTTGGCGCAGAGGGCGACGAAGGCGTCGCGGACCAACCCCCGCGCCCGCGCCTTCGTCCGCAACCTCGCGGCGAGCACGGACGAGCAGCGGCCCGACGGTTCGGGGCGCATCACGCTCTCGAAGGCCCATCGTGACTATGCGGACCTCACGAAGGAATGCGTGGTCATCGGCTCGATCGACTTTCTGGAGATCTGGGACAAGGAGTCCTGGGAGGCCTACCAGGCGGAGCATGAGCAGGACTTCTCCGACGGTGAGGATGAATCGCTGTTAGAGGTCTTCTAGCGCCGCCGGGTACGAGGGAGCGTCCGCAAGGACTCCGTCCGCTCGGACCCTGGTGTACTTCCCCGACATCAGGTGCCGGGCGGGCGGGGCCCTGTGCACGCCCCCGCGGGCCGGCTGCCGTATCGCGGCCGCGTCCGTGACGACGCTCGCACGCGCCGCGTGCGGGGCACGACGGAACGAGCGACAGCAGCCCGGGAGGAGGGGGACATGGCCGCGCGGAAGAATCACATGCGCCACACTGGGAACTCTGGCGCCGCGGGGCTCTCCGCGGGTGTGCCCGGCGATCGCCGCTCGGGGGAGCACGGTCACGTCCCTGTCATGCTCCACCGCATGGGCGACCTGGCCGCCCCCGCCGTCGAGGCCGTCGCCGTGCGCGGGGAGGTCCCTGTTCTCGTCGACGCGACCCTGGGCGCCGGTGGCCATGCCGAGCACTTCCTCGAGCGCTTCGGCAACGCGGTTCTGCTCGGTCTCGACCGCGACGGCGCGGCGCTGGCCGGCGCCCGCGAACGCCTCGCCCGGTTCGGCGACCGCTTCTTCGGGGTCCAGATCCGTTTCGACGCCCTCGGAGACGTCCTCGACGGCACCGTGGACCTCGGCGACGACGACCATCCCGTCATGGCCGCCGCGCGCGCCCACGGCATCGCCGCGGCGCTGTTCGACCTCGGAGTGTCCTCGATGCAGCTCGACCAGGCCCACCGCGGGTTCGCCTATCGCGTTGACGCGCCCCTGGACATGCGCATGGACCCGACCAGCGGCATCACGGCGGCGGATGTCCTGAACACGTACGACCGCGCCGACATCGCCCGCATCCTCTCCGTCTACGGCGACGAGCGCTTCGCCGGGAAGATCTCCTCCGCGATCGTCCGTGAGCGCGAGCGCGAGCCGTTCACGACGTCGGCGCGCCTCGTCGAGCTGCTCTACGGCGTCATCCCCGCCGCTTCCCGCCGCACGGGCGGGCATCCGGCGAAGCGCACGTTCCAGGCGCTGCGCGTCGAGGTCAACCGCGAGCTCGAGTCACTGGAGCGGGCGCTGCCCGTCGTCCTCGACCGGCTGGCCGTCGGCGGCCGCGCGATCTTCATGAGCTATCAGTCCCACGAGGATCGTCTGGTCAAAAGGGCATTTGCGGAGCGCGTGAAGGACACCACCCCGCCTGGCCTGCCGATGCCCCTGCCCGACCGCGAACCCCGCTTCCGCCTGGTCACCCGCGGCGCCGAGAAGGCCGCAGGCGCCGAGGTGGAGGAAAACCCCCGCGCCGCCCCGGTCCGCGTCCGCTGCGCGGAACGCACCCGGCCCGACTAGGCCCGGGTGATTGCCCCGCCACCCCGCACCTTCCCGCAGACCCCCATCCGCCCCGCCCGGACCCGGGCACCATGACACCAGGAGCTGGAGACACCATGGCGATCATCACGGACGAGACCCGGACCCGCCCGGGCGTCGGCCACGCCGGCCCCGGCGCCCCGCCGCGCACGCGCACCCGCCGACGCGGTGGCGCGCGCCGAATCGGCTCGCGCCAGATCGTCTCCCACCGCGGCCGCCGTCTGACGACGACGACCCTGGACCGGTCGCGCCAGAAGTTCGGCGTCATCGTCCTGGCGGTGTTCATCGCCGGCATCGGCTTCGCGATGTGGCTGTCGGGCATGTCGACGCAGACCAGCCTCGAGCTGGGCGCGGCCCGCGACAGGGAGCAGGCGCTGGCCGATCGCGTCTCCGTGCTGGAGCGTGACGCCGAGTACCTCACCTCCACGGCGGAGATCGCCCGCCGTGCCGGCGAGATGGGCATGGTCGACGTCAAGCAGCCGACGGTCCTGGCGTACGACGCCGAGGGGAACCTGGTCGAGGTCCGGCAGGGTGACCCGGACTCCCAGCGGCTCATCGACATCAACGGCGCCCCGGAGCGGCCGGACGCGCCGACGTCCGATCCGGAGAAGACGGATGCCCTCGAGGGCGGCACCACGCCGCTGGTCCCGGACAACGCCCAGGCCCCGGGCATGGTCCCGTACCAGCCCGCGCAGCCCGCGCCGGCCCCGCAGGTGATCCCGGCCCCCGCGCCCGCGCCGGCTCCGGAGGATGCCGCGCCGGCTCCGGAGGATGCCGCTCCGGCCCCGATTCCGCTGCCCGCACCGGCGCCTGCCAATGCCGGGCAGGCCCCCGCCCCGGCGGTACACTGACGCGCGCATGACAGCCGACACCCAGAGGAACCCGAGTCCCGGAAAGGGGGAATGATGGGCCCCCGACGCGGAGACGGGCATTCCGAGCCCCGTGGATCGCGTCCCCGCCGAAACCCCGGCGGGGATGGGCGCGGCCGCCGACTGTTCGATAATTCCCCCGAGGGGAACGCCGGACGCGGCGGCCGCCGCGGCCGCATGGGCCGGCCCGGCGCGTCCGCCTGGTCCGGCGATGCGCCGCGGGCGGGCCACCGCGCCGCCACCCGCCGGAGTTCCGGTC
>JAEWGK010000106.1 GCA_023388385.1 Actinomycetes bacterium
GGGCGAGGACAAGCCGCTGAAGTACCCGGTGATGTTCCGCTCCGTCGACGTGGTCGTGGTCAACAAGGTCGACCTCCTTCCGTACCTCGACGTGGACATGAATCTGTTCCGCGCGAACCTGGAGAAGGTCAACCCCGGCGTCACGGTCATCGAGACCTCCGCGAAGACCGGCGAGGGCCTCGGCGAGCTCATCGACGCGCTTCTGCCCGCCGCCCCCGCATTCCCGCGGGACGCCACACCGAAGGAAGGCAACTGACGTGGACGTCATCGCCCCCTGGTCATCCGGCACGCTCGCCGAGAACCTCGCCGCGCGAGGGGTGAAACGCCGGGATTTCATGAAGTTCTGCAGCGGTCTGGCCGCCATCTTCGCCACCGGCGCGCCGGTGTTCACCGGCGTCGCCGGTGCCGAGGAGCTGCACCCCGACACGGCGAAGGTCGCCGACGCGCTGGGCAAGGTGGAGAAGCCCAACGTCGTGTGGCTGCAGCTGCAGGAGTGCACGGGTTGCATGGAATCGACCATCCGCTCCGGCGGCACGACGGTGGAGGACATGGTCCTCGACCTGCTGTCCATGCCGTACAACGAACTGCTCATGGCCCCGTCCGGCCATGCCGCGGACAAGGCGCTCGACGACGCGAACAAGGAGCCCCATATCCTCGTCGTCAACGGCTCCGTCCCGACCGGCGAGGCCGGGGCGTACTGCACCATCGCCGGCAAATCCGCCGAGCAGGTGCTCCGCGAGGCCGCGGAGAACGCCACCGCCGTGCTGGCCGTCGGCGCCTGCGCCGTCTACGGTTCCGTCCAGGCCGCCCGCCCGAACCCCACGGGCGCCGTCGGCGTGGAGGAGATCCTCACGGACGTCCCGGTCATCAACGTCTCCGGCTGCCCGCCCATCGGCGAGGTCATCACCGCGACCATTACCTACGTCCTCACCCACGGCCGCGCCCCGGACGTCGACGCCGAGGGCCGCCCGCTGTTCGCCTACGACCAGCGCATCCACGACTCGTGCCCGCGCCGCGCGCATTTCGACGCCGGCCAGTTCGTCCGCGTCTTCGACGACGAGGGCGCCCGCAACGGCTGGTGCCTCTACGAGGTCGGCTGCAAGGGCCCGTCGACGTTCAGCCCGTGCCCGATCATCCAGTGGAACCTCAAGTCCGGCTGGCCCATCGGCGCCGGCCACCCGTGCATCGGCTGCACCGAGCGCGATTTCTTCGACAGGTTCACCCCGTTCTACGAGACGTTGCCGGACCTCACCGGCATCGGCGTCGAGGCCTCCGCCGCGAAGGTGGGCCTCGGCCTCGTCGGCGCCGCGGCGGCGGGAGTCGCGGTCCATGCCGGCATCACCACCATCCGCCAGATCGGCGTGCGCCGCGGCGGCGGGGAGGAGAAGGTCCTCGCGACCTTCGGCCCGGGCGACGGCGACCCCCGCGTCGCAGGCCGCGAGGGCGTGCCGGCCGCCGAGCTCGGCGACTCCGACGCCGCGGGCAACGGCCCCGCCCCCGGCGGCACCTCCGACAGCCGCTCGGCCGGCGACGCCGCACCCGGAAAGGAGCAGTAGATGGCCACCGAACGACTCGTCATCGACCCCATCACGCGCATCGAGGGGCACCTGCGCATCGAGCTCGAGCACGCCGGTGGCGAGATCCGCCAGGCCTGGGCGGAGACGACGCAGTACCGCGGCATCGAGCAGATCGTCCGCGACCGCGACCCCCGCGACGTGTGGGCCTTCGTCGGCCGCATCTGCGGCGTGTGCACCGGCGTGCACTCCATCGCCTCCGTCGCGGCGGTGGAGGACGCGATCGGCTCTCGGCCGCCGACGCAGGCCCGGCTCATCCGCAACCTCGTGCTCGGCAGCCAGGAGGCCCATGACCACGTCGTGCACTTCTACCACCTGCACGCCCTCGACTGGGTCAACGTCGTCAGCGCCGCGAAGGCCGACCCCGCGAAGGCGGTGCGGTTCGCCCAGTCGATCGACTCGACGTGGAAGGGCAACACCCTGGAGAAGTTCACGGCGGTGCGCGACAAGCTCCGCCAGGTCATCGACTCCGGGCAGCTGTCCATCTTCACCGGCGGCTACTGGGACCACCCCGACTACCGCCTGCCGCCGGAGGCGAACCTCATGGCGGTGTCGCACTACCTTGACGCCCTGGAGTTCCAGCGCTCCATCATCCGCATCAACACCGTGTTCGGCGGCAAGAACCCGCACCCGAACTTCCTGGTCGGCGGCATGGCGTGCTCCATTGACACGGAGAAGTCGGAGACCGTCAACCAGGTCCACCTGGACCAGGTGAAGGCATGGACGCAGGAGATCGTCGACTTCGTCCACGGCTGCTACGTCCCCGACGCGCTGGCCATCATGGAGGTCTACAAGGACTACTTCGACATTGGCGCCGCCGCCCCGAACTTCCTGGCGGTCGGCATGGCCGGCGCGACGTACTCCGGGGACCCGAACGCCTCCCGTGTCGAGACCGTCCACCCGGAGGTCCGCCCCGGCGTCATCCTTGACGGCGACTACTCGAGGCTCCACCCGTTCGCCCCGAAGCTCATCGAGGAGTACGTCTCCTCCGCCTGGTACGAGTACGCCGACGGCGACGGCACCGGCCTCACCCCGGACGTCGGCGAGACCACCCCGAAGTACACCGGCCCGACCCCGCCGTACGAGTGGCTGGGCGACCGGGACAAGTACACGTGGTCCAAGGCGCCGCGCTACGACGGCCGCCCGATGCAGGTCGGACCCGTCGCCCGCGTCCTCGTCGCCTACCTGCAGAACGAGCCGGGCACGAGGAAGCTCGTCGACCACGCCCTCGAGCGGTACGGAATCACCGTCGACAAGCTCAACTCCACGGGCGGCCGAACCCTCGCGCGCGCCGTGGAGGCCGCCACCGCCGCCGACTACATGG
>JAEWGK010000183.1 GCA_023388385.1 Actinomycetes bacterium
CGCATTCTCGAGCAGGCGGCGACGTACCCGCTGGGCGACGACGAGCCGCTCCACGACCACCTGGGCGCGGATTCGGAGGAGGGCGAGGAGCGGCTGCGCCGCTTCTGCCTGTCGGTCGTCGCCGGCGACGCGTCGGCCGCCCGCTCCCCGCAGGCGCTGCGCTGGTGGCGGCACCTGCACGACCTGCACGCGGAGCTGACCTCCTCCGCGGAGTCCGACGGCCTGCTCCGGGCGCTGGCCGGCGGGCATGTCGCCCCCGCCCCCGGCGGTGAGCCCGCCCGCAACCCCGCGGCGCTGCCGACGGGCCGCAACACCCACGGCGTCGATCCCGGCGCGACGCCCACCCCGTCGGCGATGGCGCGCGGGGCCCGGGTCGCCGACGAACTCGTCGCACGGCTGACGGAGGAGGACGGCGTGCCGCCGCGCCAGGTGGCCATGGTCATCTGGGGCATGGACAACGTCAAGACGTCCGGCGAGGGCATCGCGCAGGCGTTCCGCCTCATCGGCGCGGAGGCCCTGACGGGGCCGCGCGGGCGCGTCGACCGCTACCGCGTGCTGTCCCCGGAGGAGCTCGGTCGGCCGCGGGTCGACGTGACGTGCACCGTCTCCGGCGTCGGCCGCGACCTGTTCTCCGGCCCGCTGGAGCTGCTGGACCGCGCCATCCGCGAGATCGCGCTGCTCGACGAGCCGGATGACGTCAACCCCCTGGCCGCCCACGCCCGCGAGCAGGCCGACGAGCTGGGCATGGCCCCGCGCGACGCCGCCACCCGCATCTGGTCGGCGGCACCCGGGCAGTACGGCACCGGCGTCAACTCGCTGGTCCAGCAGTCGCAGTGGGACGACCGCGCCGACCTCGGCGACGTGTACCTGCACCGCATGGGCCACGCGTGGGGTGCCGACCTGTCGGGCGTGGAGCGCCGGGCGCTGCTGCGCTCGACGATGTCGAGGGTCGACGCGGCGTTCCAGAACATCGACTCCTCCGAGATCTCGCTGGCGGGCGTCGACCACTACTTCGAGTTCCTCGGCGGCACGTCCGCGGCCGTCGAGTCGCTCACCGGCCGGAGGCCCCGGACGATGGTCAACCACGCGTGGTCCCACCACCCGATGGTGGAGGGCCTCGACGAGGCGATGCGGGTCGAGTCCCGCACCCGCCTGCTCAACCCGCGCTGGTGGCGGGCGCAGCTGGAGCACGGCTACCAGGGCGCGGCGATGATCCGCACCCGCCTGGAGAACACCTTCGGCTTCGCCGCCACCGCCGACGCCGTCGACGGCCGCGTCTTCGACCGCGCCGCCGAGACGTTCCTGCTGGACGACGAAGTTCTGGCCGAATTCGAGGCGGTCAACCCGGCCGCCGCCGCGTCCATGGCCGAGCGGCTCATGGAGGCCGCCGAGCGCGGCCTGTGGGACGCGGACGACGACATGCTGGATCGGCTGGCCGACGTCGCCGACCGGCTCGACGCGACCCTGGAGGGAATCGAATGACCCGCGACGACGACCGCCCCGCCTTCCCGTTCACCGCCGTCATCGGCCAGGACGAGCTGTCGCTGGCCCTGACGCTGTGCGCGGTGGACCCCCGCATCGGCGGCGTGCTGGCGCTCGGCGACCGCGGCACCGGCAAGACGACGCTCGTCCGGTCGCTCGCCGGCCTGCTGGCCCGCGCCGGCGTCGACGCGCCCGTCGTCGACGTGCCGCTCGGCGTGACGGAGGACCGGCTCATCGGCTCCCTCGACGTCGACGTCGCCCTGGCGGAGGGCCGCACCGCCTTCCGGCCCGGGCTGCTCGCGGACGCTGACGGCGGCTTCCTGTACATCGACGAGGTCAATCTGCTGGACGACCACCTGGTCGACGTGCTCCTCGACGTCGCCGCCTCCGGCGTCAACATCGTCGAGCGCGATGGCGTCTCCCACTCCCATCCCGCGCGCTTCACGCTGGTCGGCTCCGGCAACCCGGAGGAGGGCGATCTGCGCCCGCAGCTGGAGGACCGCTTCGGCCTGTCCGTGAACGTCCGCACCATCGCGGACCCGGCGACACGAGTGGCCATCGTCCGCTCCCGCCTGGCCTTCGACGCGGACCCCGCCGGGTTCGCCGCCGCCCACGCCGCGGAGGAGGACGCGCTGGCCGCCCGCATCGCCGCCGCCTGCGCGGGGCTCGGCGACGTCGCCCTGCCCGATCCCGTGCTCGTCGACGTCATCGATGCGTGCGTCTCCTCCGGCTGCACCGGCCACCGCTCCGAGATCGTGCTGTCCCGCGCCGCACGCGCCCATGCGGCGCTGCGCGGGGCACGGGAGGTCTCGCGCGACGACATCTCCGCCGTCCTCGTGCCCGCCCTGCGCCACCGCGTGCCCCGCGAGGCCTTCGACACCCCGGAGCTCGTCGACGCCCGGATCGAGGCACCGTGGGCGTGACACCGGAGGCGGCCTGCGCCGCCTGGCTCGCCGCCCCGCGCGGGGGCCTGCTGCTCACCGGCGACGCCGCCGCGGCGGGCCGGCTGTTCCGGGAGCTGCGCTCGCG
>JAEWGK010000187.1 GCA_023388385.1 Actinomycetes bacterium
GTTCATCGACGCCTCCGGGCGCGACGTCGCCGCGACGACGATGGAGGCCGGCCTCGATCCGCTGACCGCCCCCGTCCTCGGCGAGCCCACCGTCTCGCTCGACGACGCGGTCGCGTTCGCGGTCCGCGCCGCGGGGCGCGACGGCGCGGTCAAGGCGATCACCGTCGACGGCGTCGCCTTCGCCAACCGCGGCGCGACCGACTCCCAGGAGGTCGGCTTCGCGCTGGCCGCCGGCGTCGAGTACCTCCGCGCGCTGACCGACGCGGGGCTCACCCCGGCTCAGGCGGCGGACACGCTGGCGTTCCGCCTGTCGGCGACCGACGACCAGTTCCAGACCATCGCGAAGTTCCGCGCGGCCCGCGCCCTGTGGTCGCGCGTCCTGCAGGTGTCCGGCGTCGACGAGGTCGCGCCGCCGCCGTTCCATGCCGTCACCGCCCCGGTGATGTACAGCCGCCGCGACCCGTGGGTGAACATGCTCCGCGGCACCGTCGCGGCCTTCGCGGCGGGCGTCGCCGGCGCCACCAGCGTGGAGGTTCTGCCGTTCGACAACGCCATCCCGGGCGGCCAGCCGAACGTCTCCCGCTCCTTTGCCACCCGCATCGCCCGCAACACGAACCTCCTGCTGCTGGAGGAATCGCACCTGGGCTTCGTCGCCGACCCGGCGGGCGGCTCCTACTACGTGGAGCAGCTCACCGACCAGATGGCGGATCGCGCGTGGGGCGTCTTCGCCGGCGTCGAGAAGCGCGGCGGGCTCACCGCCGCCGCCGAGCACGTCCGCGAGGAGCTCGACGCCGCGTACGAGGCGCGCCGCGCGGACATCGCGCACCGCCGGACGAAGGTCACCGCCATCAACGAGTTCCCGAACCTCGGCGAGGCCCCGCTGCCCGCCGACCGGCGCGGGGAGAACGAGCCGATCCGCCGTTGGGCCGCGGACTTCGAGGCCCTGCGCGACCGCTCCGACGAGCATCTGGAGCGCACCGGAGCCCGCCCGCAGGTCACGCTGCTGCCGTTGGGCCCGCTGGCCAAGCACAACGTGCGCACCGGCTTCGCCACCAACCTGCTGGCCTCGGGCGGCATCGAGGCCGTCAACCCCGGCCAGGTCGTGCCGGGCGAGGACGCTTTCGCGGAGGCCGCGAAGGCCAAGGTCGTCGTCCTGTGCGGCGCCGACCCGGAGTACGCGGAGAACGGCGCCGCCGCGGTCGACGCGGCCCGCGCGGCCGGCGCCGGCGAGGTCCTCCTCGCGGGCCCGGAGAAGATCTTCGCCGACGCCCCGGAGGGCTCCCGCCCCGACGGCTACCTGACCATGACCATCGACGCGGTCGCGGAACTGTCCCGCCTGCTTGACCTGCTGGAGGCGTAACCCATGAGCACCATCCCCAATTTCGCGGACGTGCCCCGCACGGGCACCCCCGCCGACGGCCCGGTCCCGGGAGCCGCGGACGCGGTCCACGGCGAGCAGACCATGACCATCCCGGAGGGCATCGACGTCCGCCGCGTCTACGTCCGCTCGGACCGTGACGCCGTGGCCGCCGACGGCCACCCGGTCGATTCCTTCCCGGGCACGCCGCCGTTCATGCGCGGCCCGTACCCGACGATGTACACCAACCAGCCGTGGACCATCCGCCAGTACGCGGGCTTCTCCACGGCCGCGGAGTCCAACGCGTTCTACCGCCGCAACCTGGCCGCCGGCCAGAAGGGCCTGTCGGTCGCCTTCGACCTGGCGACGCACCGCGGTTACGACTCCGACAACCCGCGCGTCCAGGGCGACGTCGGCATGGCCGGCGTGGCCGTCGACTCCATCTACGACATGCGCCAGCTGTTCGAGGGCATCGACCTTGGCGCGGTGTCCGTGTCCATGACGATGAACGGCGCGATCCTGCCGGTCATGGCGATGTACATCGTCGCGGCGGAGGAGCAGGGCGTCCCCACGGAGCAGCTGCGCGGCACGGTCCAGAACGACATCCTCAAGGAGTTCATGGTCCGCAACACGTACATCTACCCGCCGAAGCCGTCGATGCGGATCATCTCGTCCATCTTCGAGTACACCTCGATGAAGATGCCGAAGTTCAACTCGATCTCCATCTCCGGCTACCACATCCAGGAGGCCGGCGCGACGGCCGACCTGGAGCTGGCCTACACCCTGGCTGACGGCGTGGAGTACATCCGGGCGGGCCTCGACGCTGGCCTGGACATCGACAAGTTCGCCCCGCGCCTGTCCTTCTTCTGGGGCATCTCCATGAACACCTTCACGGAGATCGCGAAGCTGCGCGCCGGCCGCATCCTGTGGTCGGAGCTGGTGAACAAGTTCGACCCGAAGAACCCGAAGTCGCGCTCACTGCGCACCCACTCCCAGACTTCAGGCTGGTCCCTGACCGCCCAGGACGTCTACAACAACGTGGCGCGCACCTGCATCGAGGCGATGGCCGCCACGCAGGGCCACACTCAGTCGCTGCACACCAATGCGCTGGACGAGGCGCTGGCGCTGCCGACGGACTTCTCCGCCCGCATCGCCCGCAACACCCAGCTGCTGCTGCAGCAGGAGTCCGGCACCGTCCGCCCGGTCGACCCGTGGGCCGGCTCGTACTACATCGAATGGCTGACCCACCAGCTGGTGAAGCGCGCCCGCGGCCACATCGAGGAGGTCGAGGAGGCCGGCGGCATGGCCCAGGCCACCATCGAGGGCATTCCGAAGCTGCGCATTGAGGAGGCCGCGGCCCGCACCCAGGCCCGCATCGACTCCGGCCGTCAGGCCCTCATCGGCGTGAACAAGTACCAGGTCGAGGAGGACGAGGCGATCGAGGTCCTCAAGGTGGACAACACCCGCGTCCGCCGCGAGCAGCACGAGAAGCTGGAGCGGCTGCGCGCCGAGCGCGACGAGGAAGCCTGCCAGGCCGCCCTGCGCCGCCTCACCGACGCGTGCGCGAACCCTGGCGAGCCGGGCGACCTGGAGAAGAACCTGCTGAAGCTCGCGGTCGACTGCGCCCGCGCAATGGCCTCCATCGGCGAAATCTCGGACGCCATGGAGGAGGTCTTCGGCCGCCACCAGGCCGAGATCCGCACCCTGTCCGGCGTCTACAAGGAGGAGGTCGGCATGGGCGGAGTGCAGTCCAATGTCGCCACCGCCATCGCCATGGCGGACAAGTTCGCCGAGGAGGAGGGCCGTCGGCCCCGCATCTACCTGGCGAAGATGGGTCAGGACGGCCACGACCGCGGCCAGAAGGTCATCGCGTCGGCCTACGCGGATCTCGGCATGGACGTCGACGTCGGGCCGCTGTTCCAGACGCCGGAGGAGGCCGCGCGCTCCGCGGTGGACTCCGACGTCCACATCGTCGGCGTCTCCTCGCTGGCGGCCGGCCACCTGACCCTGGTGCCGGCCCTGCGCGACGAGCTGAAGAAGCTCGGCCGCGACGACATGATGATCGTCGTCGGCGGCGTCATCCCGCCGGGCGACTTCCAGGAGCTGTACGACGACGGCGCGGCGGCCATCTACCCGCCGGGCACCGTCATCGCCGACGCCGCCATCGACATGCTGACCAAACTCGGCGAGTCGCTCGGCATCGACGTCTCGGTCCCGGGCTCGGAGGAGCACGCCGACGGCGCCGAGGGCTCCTTCGGCGCGTGAACCCGCGCGCGTCCCGCACGCGCGGCGCGTGGCACCGTAACCTCCGGGCATCAACGGAAGAGGGGAGAGGCACCCATGGGCGACTTCCTCGAGCACTCGCTGGGCACGCTCAACACCACCGCCGGCACCGTGATCACGGGACGGACCGCCGTCGCGCCGGAGAAGGTCCGGCGCGTCCGGCGCCGCATCGACGTGGACGCGCTGTTCGACGGCGTCCGCGCCGGCGACCGCACCGCCATCGCGCGGGCGATCACGCTGCTGGAGTCGACGGCTGCGGCGCACCGCGTCCTGGCGCAGGAGCTCCTGGACCGGCTGGTGCCGTTCTCCGGCGGGTCGCTGCGGCTGGGACTGACGGGCGTGCCGGGCGTCGGCAAGTCCACGACCATCGAGGCGCTGGGCATGCACCTCATCGGGCGGGGACACCGGGTTGCGGTGCTCGCCGTTGATCCGTCGTCGACGAGGACCCGCGGGTCGATTCTCGGCGACAAGACGCGCATGGCGAGGCTCGGCGCCTCCGACGACGCCTACATCCGGCCGTCGCCGTCGTCGGGCACGCTCGGCGGCGTCGCGAAGGCCACCCGCGAGGCGATGGTCGTGCTGGAGGCCGCGGGCTTCGACATCGTCATCGTGGAGACCGTGGGCGTCGGCCAGTCCG
>JAEWGK010000233.1 GCA_023388385.1 Actinomycetes bacterium
CGCATTCCGGGCTGGCTCATCAGCCAGCCGCGGTTGCGGTAGGTGAAGTACCGCTTGAACTCGTTGTCCGGGTACTGCGCGTGCATGGCGCCGCCGAGGATCGGCCGGAACTCGTCGCGGCCGTTGGGGTGCAGATACGCGGCGGTGAGGCACGTGCCGAACGGCAGCCCGGAGCGGACGAGGCGGCGGTGGAACTCGACCTCGTCGCCGCGGATGAACAGGCGGTAGTCCGGCACGCCGACGTGCGCGAGCGCCGCGGCGGACAGCAGCGCGCCGTTGAACAGGCTGGCGATGCCGGGCAGGAGGTCGCCGCCCGGGCGTTCCGGGTCGGTGAGCTCGGCGCGCTCGCGGCGCCACGACAGGCCGCGACGCAGCGGGAAGGCGAGCTTCGCGGCGTCGTCGATGTCGCACACGACGGGGGAGACGGCGGCCAGGTTGTGCCGGTCCGCGCAGGCGGCGAGCTCGGCGAGGACGTGTTCGCCGTCGGGGCGGCCGTCGTCGTCGGCGCACCACACCCACTCCGCGCCCTTCGCCAGGCCGGTGAGCATGCCCAGGGCGAAGCCGCCGGCGCCGCCGAGGTTCGTCTTCGAGCCGACGTAGATCGGCTCGACGCCGGGGTGCTCCGCGGCGACCTCGTCGAGCAGCGCGCGCACCCGGTCGTCGTCGCCGTTGTCGACGACGATGAGCCAGCGCGGGGTCTTCGTCTGGCCCGCGACGACGCGCAGCGACGTGCGCAGCGGCTCCAGGCGGTTGTGCGTGACGACGATGGCCGCGACGTGCGCGTCGGCGGCGGATCGCCGGGTGCTCTCCGGGGCGTCCGTCATGGGGACCATGTTCGCACACGGACGCGGGCAACCATCGAGCGCCCTGTCGCTCAGCCCTTGTGGCGCATGACCCGCCGGACGCGCTCGGCGGCCTCCGGCCCCTCGTAGGCTTCGACGATCTCGTCGACGGCGCCGGCCTGGCGGATGGTGCCGTGATCGATCCACAGCGCCGTGTCGCACAGCTGCGCCAGGAACTCGTTGGAGTGCGAGGCGAAGACCAGGATGCCGGAGCGGGCGACGAGGTCCCGCAGGCGATCGCGGGCCTTCTCCATGAAGGCGGCGTCGACGGCGCCGATGCCCTCGTCGAGCAACAGGATCTCGGGCTCGATGGACGTCACCACGCCCAGCGCCAGGCGCACGCGCATGCCGGTGGAATAGGTGCGCAGCGGCATCTGCAGGTAGTCGCCCAGCTCGGTGAACTCGGCGATGTCGTCGAGCTTCGCCTTCATCTGCTTCCGCGTCTGCCCGAGGAACAGACCGCGGATGATGATGTTCTCCATGCCGGAGATCTCCGGGTCCATGCCGACGCCCAGGTCGAACACCGGGGCGACGCGGCCGCGGACCTCCGCGGAGCCGCGCGTCGGTTCGTAGATGCCGGACAGCAGGCGCAGCAGGGTCGACTTGCCCGCGCCGTTGTGGCCGACGAGGCCCACGCGGTCGCCGCGGCGCAGGTGCAGGTCGATGTCCCGCAGCGCCTCCACAACGACGACGTTGGACTCGTTGCGGCCGATGGCGCCGCCGGCGGCTCCGAGGAAGGCCTTCTTCATGGAGCGGGACTTTGCATCGAAGATGGGGAAGTCCACGCACGCCCCGTAGGCGTCGATGCTCACGTCCCCGGGTGTGCGGGCGGCGGGCGTGCGGGTGGCGGACCCGCGGGCGGCGGGGTTCGGCGTCGTGCCGGTCATGTCGTCTCCTCCCGTTCTAGACCCAGTAGCTCACGCGGGCGCGCCACTGGCGCATCGCCAGCAGCGCCAGGCCCAGGCCGATGACGGTGCAGGCGATGACGACCCACCAGTGATACGCCTCGAGGGGCTCGCCGGTCAGCGGGGCCCGGACGATCTCGAGGTAGTGGTACAGCGGGTTGATCTCGGCGATGCGGGCGCGCTCGGCGACGGCGCCGCCCTGCTCCTCCAGCGTGCGGGTCGTCCACACGATCGGGGTCATGTAGAAGACCAGCTGGATGAGGGACTCCAGCAGCGGCGCGATGTCGCGGTAGCGCGTGGAGATGATGCCGAAGAACATGGTCACCCACACACCGTTGGCGACCAGCAGCGCCATGCCCGGGACGACCAGCCAGAAGTCCCACCCCAGGTGGGGGCGGAACACGGCGACGAGGATCACCCAGATCAGCATGTTGTGCGCCAGGAACAGCAGCTGGCGCCACACCAGCCGGTACACGTGCACCGACAGGGCGGAGGGCAGCTGCTTGATCAGGCCCTCGTTCTCGATGAAGACCTGCGCCCCCTCGCGCACGCAGCCGGAGATGAAGCCCCAGATGATGAGGCCGACCGTCACGTGCGGCAGGAAGAACGCCAGGTCCTGCTGGAACAGCAGGGAGTACAGCAGGCCGAGCGCCAGCGCCATTGCGCCGGTGGCGATGGTGATCCACAGCGGGCCCAGCGTCGAGCGGCGGTAGCGCTGCTTGATGTCCTGCCAGCCGAGCTGCAGCCACAGTTCGCGCTGGCCGTAGCCGCGGACGAGGTCCGCCCAGGCGGCGGAGAGCGTGCGGGAGCGGGAGGCGGGCGGCTGTGCTCCTCCGGCGTCGGAGGCCGTCATGCGGGCGACGGCCGTGGCCGGGTCGCGCGGGTCGCCGGCGTCGTGGTCGGGGGCGGCGGGTTCGGTCACGGTCCCGAACTTACCCCGCCGCCCGCCGTCCCCCGCGGCCCGCCCGGGCCCGGGGATGTCGGGTGGGCGACTAAGGTGATGCCAAGCACCGGGGACGGGGTGCGGCGGCGTGTCCGCCGCACCGACGGAACCGGCGTCCGGCATGACCCCGGGGCAGTCCCGGGCACCGCGTCCGGCGGTGTACCGGGAGGGCTTTTCCGGGCATACTGGACACCCGTGCGCCGATCCGCCGGATCGGCTCCGAAACGCAGGGCGCCCGTCCGGGCGCGGAAGGGATCCGAGGACACATGGCCTTCGATGTGCCGTCCACGCGTGGCAGGTACACCTCGCTGTCCGACGGCTGGACGTACCTCAACGGCGTCGAGCGTGCCCAGATCCCGGGCCGCGTCTCCACCGCCGTGGCCACCGCCTTCCGCATGGCGCCGAAGAAGCTGGCCGGGGAGCCGTCGTCCGGCACCCACGCCCGCTCGCAGGAGGCCGGGGAGTCCGCCGCCGCGGAGATGGCCCGGTCCGCCCGCGGCGCCTTCGCGGACGTCGCCGGCTGCCGCGCCCGCTGCGTGGCGCTCGGCCCGTCGCGGATGGCCCTGATGAGCCAGCTGTGCGACGCGCTGAGCCGGCGCATCACCCTGGGCTCGGAGGTCGTGGTCACCCGCACCGGGCGCCCGTCCCTGCACCGCCCGCTGCGCCGCGCCGCCGACATGTACGGCGCGCGCCTGCACGTCGCGGAGGCCGACCTGTCGACCGGCCAGGTCCCCGCCTGGCAGTTCGACGACCTGGTCGGCCCCTCCACGGCGCTCGTCGCGGTCGCCGCGGCGGACCCGCACGTCGGCACGGTCGCCCCGGTGCGCGAGATCGCCGACCGCGTCCACGCCCG
>JAEWGK010000266.1 GCA_023388385.1 Actinomycetes bacterium
TCGATCTTCACGCGCTCCTGCTCCATGGTGTCGCGGTCGCGCACGGTGACGGCGTCGTCCTCGAGGGTGTCGAAGTCGACGGTGACGCAGAACGGGGTGCCGATCTCGTCCTGGCGGCGGTAGCGGCGGCCGATGGCGCCGGAGGTGTCGTAGTCGACGGCCCAGTGCTTGCGCAGGCGGTCGGCGACGGCCTCCGCGGTCGGGGTCAGCGTGTCCTTCTTGGACAGCGGCAGGACGGCGATCTTCACCGGGGACAGGCGCGGGTCGAGCTTGAGCACCGTGCGGACGTCGGTGCCGCCCTTGGCGTTCGGCACCTCCTCCTCGTGGTACGCGTCGCACAGGAACGCCATGAGGGCGCGGGTGAGGCCGAAGGACGGCTCGATGACGTACGGGACGTACTTCTCGCCGGTGACCTGGTCGTGGTAGCGCAGGTCCTCGCCGGAGTGCTCGATGTGGCAGCCCAGGTCGTAGTCGGTGCGGTTGGCGACGCCCATGAGCTCGCCCCACTCGTTGCCCTGGAAGCCGAAGCGGTACTCGAAGTCGATGGTGCGGTCGGAGTAGTGGGCGCGCTCGTCGGCCGGGACGTCGAACTGGCGCATGTTCTCCGGGTCGATGCCCAGGTCGATGAACCAGTCCCAGCAGGCCTGGACCCACTCGTCGAACTTCGCGGCGGCGTCGTCGGGCTTGACGAAGTACTCGATCTCCATCTGCTCGAACTCGCGGGTGCGGAAGATGAAGTTGCCCGGGGTGATCTCGTTGCGGAACGCCTTGCCGGTCTGGCCGATGCCGAACGGGGGCTTCATGCGCGCCGTCGTCATGACGTTCTTGAAGTTGACGAAGATGCCCTGCGCCGTCTCCGGGCGCATGTAGTGCAGGCCCTCCTCGTTGTCGACGGGTCCGAGGAAGGTCTTCATCAGGCCGGAGAACAGCTGCGGCTCGGTCCACTGGCCGGGCTGGCCGGTCTCCGGATCCGGGACGTCGGCCAGGCCGTTGGCCGGCGGGTGGCCGTGCTTGGCCTCGTACGCCTCGATGAGGTGGTCGGCGCGGTAGCGCTTGTGCGTGTGCAGCGACTCGACCAGCGGGTCAGTGAACGTCGCGACGTGGCCCGAAGCCTCCCAGACCTGGCGCGGCAGGATGATGGAGGAGTCGAGGCCGACCATGTCGCCGCGGGCGGTGACGAACGCGCGCCACCACTGTTTCTTGATGTTCTCCTTCAACTCCACGCCGAGCGGGCCGTAGTCCCAGGCGGAGCGGGTGCCACCGTAGATCTCGCCGCAGGGGTAGACGAAACCCCTGCGCTTGCACAGGTTGGCGACGGTGTCGACGACGGATTTGGCGGCCACGGCCTCGGTTGCTCCTTGTTCGGGGACGGGATTGTCGCCACCACTTTAGCCGCGGCCGCGACATGCGGGGCATCCGGGCCACGCGTGAACCCTCGGGGGTACCATGCACGTGACCACTATTGAAAACGATGTGCAACTGCGCCGGGTCCGGCACCTGCCGGGCGCACGCCCCGCACCCGGGCGACGCACCCGCGCCCCGGCGCCACATCCGGCGCCCCGGGCCGCGCATCGCCGACGGAAGGGACACCGACAATGACCCCGCACGATCACCGATCGGCCCCGGAGGCCCCGGAGATCCACCCGGCCGGAGAGCCCGTGCGCCACGTCGCGGCGCCCGATCCGCGCCGCGTCGAGGCCGCCGCGGACCTGCTCGCCTGCCTCGCGGCGCCGCGTCGCCTGGCCATCGTGGCCCTGCTCGCCGAGGGCCCGATGTGCGTCCACGAGATCGTCGACGCCCTCGGCGCGAACCAGCCCCTGGTCAGCCAGCACCTGCGGGTGCTCAAGCACGCCGGCGTCGTCGGCGCCCGCCGCCGCGGCCGCGAGTCGGTGTACTCGCTGGCCGATGGGCCCGCGGTGGCCCTGCTGGACATCGTCGGGCTGCTGCCCGCGGGCGCGCGGGCCGTGGCGGGCTGATCTCCGTGCGACCCGCCGCGCGTATCATCGGCGGGGATCGGGGGTCCGGCGCGAGCGTGGCCGGGACCCCGCAGGGACCAGGATCGACGGAAGGAGCGTGGCGCACAATGGCCGAGGCAGGCGCGCGGAGGGGCCCGGCCCCCCGCATCGGCGTGCGCACGACGAAGCAGCGCACAGCGGTGCTGGAGACGCTGCAGCGGCTGGACAACTTCATGTCCGCCCGCGACATCCACCGCAGGCTCCAGGACGACGGGGCCAGCGTGGGCTTGACGACGGTGTACCGGACGCTCCAGTCCCTCACCGAGATGAAGGCCGTCGACGTCCTGCACACCGACGGCGGCGAGGCGCTGTACCGGCTGTGCTCGGACCACCATCACCATCACCTGGTGTGCACCGACTGCGGCGCGACGGTGGAGATCTCCGGCGGCCCCGTGGAGAAATGGGCCGACGAACTCGCCGGACGCCATGGCTACACCATGACCGGGCACTCGGCGGAGATCTTCGGCGTGTGCTCCGACTGCCGCCACGAAGGCGACGGACCCGGCGGCGACGTGACGGGCTGACGGGTGCGGACGCTCCCCTACTTCACTCCGCCGAAGCGGCGATCGCGCCCGGCGTACTCGACGACGGCGGCTCGCAGGTCGTCGCGGCCGAAATCCGGGAACAGGGTGTCCTGGAACACGAACTCCGCGTAGGCGGTCTGCCACGGCAGGAAGTTCGACAGCCGCATCTCGCCGGAGGGCCGCAGGAACAGGTCGACGTCCGGCATGTCGGGCTCGTCGAGGGCGGTGGCGAACATGCGCTCGTCGATGTCGTC
>JAEWGK010000073.1 GCA_023388385.1 Actinomycetes bacterium
GCCGGCTGCACGCCGACCCGGACGCCGGCGCCCTGCCGTCCGCGGCCCTGGCGGCGCTGGGGGAGCGGTTCATCGCCCTGACGAAGATGCCGGTGCCGGAGGAGGGGCCGGACGGCGACAGCGCCTCTGCCCCGGACGGTTCCGGCGGCGGCGCGTCCGGCGCGGCGTCGAGCCCCGCGGCGCCGCCGCTCAACACGACCATCGGCGCCGTCGTCGTCGACGCGCCGGTGACGCCGGCGCAGGCGAAGCGCGTCGCGATGGCCGCGCACGACGGCCTCGCCCGCGCGATCCGCCCGGCGCATCTGCCGATGGACGGCGACACGATCTTCTGCCTGGGCCTGTCGTCGGACTCCTCCGGCATCGCCCCCGAGCAGCTGGCGCTGCTGTGCGCCGATGCGGCGGAGTCCGCCGCTGCCGCGGTCGCCGACGCGGTGCGCTCGGCGACGTCGCTCGGCGGCGTCCCGGCGTGGTCCGATCTCGCGGAGGCGGCCCCGGCCGCGGGCCCCGCGGGGCCTCCGGCCGAGACTCCGGCGCAGTCCCCGGCCGCGGGCGGGGAGGTGATCCGATGAGCGCCGCGATGCTCCCGGTCGAGCCGGCCGGCGACCGCTCGGCCCCGATCGGGGCCTTCGACTCCGGCGTGGGCGGGCTGACGGTGGCGCGAGCCATCGTCGAAAAGCTCCCGCATGAATCGATGATCTACGTCGGCGACACCGCCAACGGCCCGTACGGCCCGCGCTCCATCGCGGACGTGCGGCGGCTGGCGGAGGCCATCGCCGACGACCTGGTCTCCCGCGGCTGCAAGATGATCGTCATCGCGTGCAACACCGCCACCGCCGCGTTCCTGCGCGACGCCCGCGAGCGCTATCCGGTGCCCGTCGTCCAGGTCATCCTCCCGGCCGTGCGCCGGGCGGTGGCGTCGACGCGCAATGGGAGGGTCGGGGTCATCGGCACGGAGGGCACCATCCGATCCGGCGCCTACCAGGACATGTTCGAGGCGGTGCCGGGCGTGGAGGTCCACGCGGCGGCGTGCCCGCAGTTCGCGCCGTTCGTCGAGCGCGGCATCACCTCCGGCCGGCAGATCCTGGGGCTCGCCGAGGGCTACCTGGCGCCGCTGCAGGAGGCGGGCGTCGACACGCTCGTGCTCGGCTGCACCCACTACCCGCTGCTGTCGGGCGTCATCCAGTTGGCGATGGGCCCGGACGTCACCCTCATCAACTCCGCGGAGGAGACGGCGAAGGACGTCTACCGTGTCCTGGCGGAGACCGACATGCTCGCCGATCCGGAGACGTGCCCGCCGCCGACGCGGGTGTTCGAGGCCACTGGCGATCCGGAGCCGTTCGCGCGGCTCGCGGAGCGCTTCCTCGGCCCTTCCGTGACGGAGGTCACGCGCGGAATGGGCATGTGATCCCCCGCCCGGGGCGGGCCAACGGAAACGCTCGCCCGTGCCGCGTGGCACGATGGGGGCATGCGCGTGACCGTCTTGGGATGTTCGGGGAGCCTCGTGGGCAGGGGGGAGCCCGCGTCCGGGTACCTCGTCGAGCACGGCGGCGGCCGTTTCGTCGTCGACATGGGCACGGGCGTCCTGGGAGCGCTGCAGGAGCACGCGGACCCCTCCGACGTCGACATCGTGCTCACCCACCTGCACGGCGACCACTGCCTGGACCTGCAGGGGCTCATCATCTGGCGGCGCTTCCACCCCGTCACCCCCGCGGAGGGCCGCGCCCTGCTGTATGGGCCGGAGGACACGGCTGGGCGCATCGGCCGCATCTCCGCGGACTCGCCGGACGGCATGGACGACATCTCCGACACCTTCGACGTCCGCCGCGTCCGCGACGGCGAGGCGTTCACGCTGCACGGCGTCGAGATGCTGCCCGCGTCGATGGTCCACCCCGTCGAGGCCTACGGCTACCGCATGAGCGCCGGCGGCTTCACCGTCGCCTACACCGGCGACACCGCCTGGCACGACGGGCTGGTCCCGTTCGCCGCCGGCGCCGACGTCCTGTTCTGCGAGGCCACCTGGTGCGGCACCCCCGAGGGGCGCCCGGAGGGCATGCACATGTCCGGCGCGGAAGCCGGCCGCCTGGCCCGCGAGGCCGGCGTCGGCGTCCTGGCGCTGGTGCACATCCCGCCCTACGGGGACCCGGACGGTTGCCTCGCCGCCGCCCGTGCGGAGTTCGGCGGGGAGATCGTCCTCGCGCACTCCGGCATGGCGGTCGGGGACTGACGGTGCGCGGGTGCGCGCCGCGGCCGATGACGGCCGGACCGGTACCGTGGGGGCCATGAGCGACACCACCGAAACCTTCGTCCGCACCGACGGCCGCGCCGCCGACGAGATGCGCCCCGTCACCATTACCCGGGGCTTCACCGACAACCCCGCCGGCTCCGTGCTCGTGACCTTCGGCAACACCCGCGTCATGTGCACCGCCTCCGTCGAGCAGTCCGTGCCGCGCTTCAAGCGCGACTCCGGTGAGGGCTGGCTGACCGCCGAGTACGCCATGCTCCCGGCCGCGACGCACGACCGCATGCCGCGCGAGTCGACCAAGGGCAAGGTCAAGGGCCGCACCCAGGAGATCTCCCGCCTCATCGGCCGCTCCCTGCGCGCCGCGGTGGACCTGTCCCAGCTGGGCGAGAACACCATCACCATCGACTGCGACGTCCTGCAGGCCGACGGCGGCACCCGCACCGCCTCCATCACCGGCGCCTACGTGGCGCTCGCCGACGCCCTGACGTACCTGCACGCCGCCGGCGCAGTGCCGGGTGCCCCGCTGCAGCCGCCGGTGGCCGCGGTGTCCGTCGGCATCGTCGACGGTTGCGTGCTGCTGGACCTGCCGTACGAGGAGGACTCGCGGGCGGAGGTCGACCTCAACGTCGTCATGAACGCCGCCGGCGACTTCGTGGAGATCCAGGGCACCGGCGAGGCCGGCGTCTTCGGCCGCTCCGAGCTCGACGCGATGCTCGACGTGGCGACGAAGGGCCTGCGGGAGCTCATCCGCGCCCAGCAGGAGGCGCTGCGGGCCCCGTACCCGGGCGTCCTGCCGGACCCGACGGCGCGGACCTAGGGGAGGGCACGGACGATGAGGATCCTCGTCGCCAGCCGGAACCCGAAAAAGCTCCGCGAGCTGCACCGCCTGCTCGAGGCCGCCGACGTCACGGGCGTGGAGCTGCTGTCCATCGCCGACGTCGGCGACTACCCGGAGAACCCGGAGGACGGCCGCACCTTCGAGGACAACGCGTACATCAAGGCCCGTGATGGCGCCCTCGCCACCGGCCTGCCGTGCCTGGCGGACGACTCGGGGCTGGCCGTCGACGAGCTCAACGGCATGCCCGGCGTCCTGTCGGCCCGCTGGGCCGGCGGCCACGGCGACGACGAGGCGAATTGGCGCCTGCTGCTGGCCCAGATGGGCGACGTGCCGGAGCGCCGCCGCGGCGCGGCGTTCGTCTCCACGGTCGTGCTGGTCGTGCCGGGCGAGGGCGGGGACGGGGCCGGTGCCGGCGCCGCGGGCGAGGGCACCGCGGGTGCGGTGGAGGACGGCGTCGCGGAGGTCCACACCTGCCGAGGCGAGTGGCGTGGCCGCGTCATCGGCGAGCCCCGGGGCGCCAATGGCTTCGGCTACGACCCGGTGTTCGTCCCGAACGAGGAGGACTCGCGCGTCGCCGTCGGCCGGGACCTGGACCGTCACCCGGAGGCCCGCACGGCCGCCGAACTCGACCCGTCGGAGAAGGACTCCGTCAGCCACCGCGCCCGGGCGCTGCGCCAGATCGTGCCGCTCATCGCCCGCATGGCGGAGGCGTAGCGCCTCTCGGCGCCTACAGCGCGAATTTCGCCTCGACCTCGCGGCGGCGGGCGGCCTCCACGAAGAACGACAGGAACGGCACGACGCCGCCGAGGGCGGTGACGATCCACTTCGACGGCGCCCACCGGGCCTTCGTGCCCAGGTTCACGACGGCGATGAGGAACGCCATGTAGCAGTAGCCGTGCACGACGGCGACCCAGGTGAACCACGAGGGCTTGTCCTGGCCGTCGGCGAACGAGTGGCCCATGAAGCCGTAGACGGCGATCATCACGCCGGCGAGGCAGAGCAGCATCACGCCGGTGATGTAGGCGGTGGCGGAGAAGAACCGAAGGGCGGTGCGCACCCGGCGCTGGCGCTGGGGGTTCGGCGTCATCGGGGCCTGGTTTTCGGCGGTCACTTGTCCTCCATGGGGTCCTGGTGGTCGGGGGCGCGTCCCGCGGGGCGGGCGGTGCTCGGGGCGTCGGCGCCGGCGGGCGCCTGGGCGCGCTCCGGCAGGAAGCCTTCGGGGATCTCGGTCAGCTCGCCATCGTCGCGGACGGCGGCCTCGGGGTTGCCGGCGGCCCGCTCCTTCTCGTACTGCATGTACTTCCGGTACGCCCAGATGAAGAACACGCCGAATGCGGGCCACTGGAGGGCGTAGCCGAGGTTCTGGAACGAACTGGTCGTCTCCCAGCGGCTGAACTGCCAGTAGGCCAGGGCGAACGTGGCCGCGACGGCGGCGACGAGGAAGATCAACTGGACGGCGCGCACCCGCATGCTCAGGGGCGGCGCCTGCTTCTCCGACCTCTCCGGGTCGTGGGTACCGGTGGTGCTGGACACGCACTCCAGGGTATCCGGTTATGCTCGTCCCCGTCCCCGCCGCCCCACACCGGGCGTGTGGATCGGCGCCCGTGGCGAAACTGGCAGACGCGCAGGATTTAGGTTCCTGTACCTGAGGGTGTGGGGGTTCGAGTCCCCCCGGGCGCACATGAGCATCTCGCGGCACCTCGACGCCTGGCTGGCCGAGCACGGCGTGCGCCCCGACGACGCCGTCGTCTCCGAGGACCCCTGCGCGATCTTCGATGGCCGCGTTCTCGACTCCGAGGGGCGGGAGATCCACGCCCCCGCGCCCGCCGGCGGCGGGGCACCCTGCGAGGATGCGGCCGTGGACGAGGAGCCGGGCATCGAGGACGCCGAGGGCATGGTCCGCCGCCTGCTGTCGGGGGAGTAGCGGTCGCCGCGGCGCCGGGCCCGGCGCCGTGATGTTCATCACCACGCGAACATAATTGTGCGGATGGGGGCACCGCCGGGGGCCTGCGGGTTCGTGGGCCGCGCCGCCCCGGAAGGTTCTGGCGATAGCGGGGGATGGGGGCCGCGGGGGGTGCGGGAGGCGTCGTCACGCGCACAGAACATGACGGTTTCCTCATGATTCTGTGGCAAGGTCGTTTACCGGTGGAAATGGTTTCGCGCGTCCGGGCCGGGAGGAGCCCGGACCGCGGCCGTGTCCGCCGCACGACAGCCCCGGCGAACCGGGGGACCCCGAGAACGAGGAGCCATCAGCGTGACCGTCACCCCGGCCCAGGAACACCGCACCGCCGCCGACGCCCTGTCGATCTTCCGCACCGAAGGACCACGGCCGGCCGCCCGCCGGACCATCGCCCCGACCCTGGCGCAGCGCCTGTCCGGCGGCGAAACCTTCGCCCTGAGCTTCTCCGGCCAGGGCTTCCCGTGGCTGGAGACCCTGACCACCTGCGTCCTCGCCGGCGTCGACGGACGGCTGCGGCGCCTGCTCGAGGAGGCGGAGGTGATGCTCGCCCCCGTCGCCGACCGCCTGGCCGGGCAGCGCCCCGACGGCTTCGACCCGATCGGATGGGCCGCCGTCGCCGCCGGGGCGGCTGCCGCCGACGCCGATCCCGTCGCCGGGACCGATGCCGCCGCCGCCGCGGAGAAGGCCACCGCCGCCGCGGCCGCCCTCGCTGCGCTGCCCGACACGGCATCCCCGGCCGTCAGCGTCCCCGGCATCGCCGCCGCGCAGATCGCCATGCTCGACCTGCTCGGGGCCCAGGGCGTCCCGGCCGCGGGGGCCGTCGCCGCCATCGGCCACTCCCAGGGCGTCCTCGGCGCCGCCGTCGCCAGGGACCCGGACTCCGCGGCGCAGGTGCTCGCCGTCGCCCAGATCCTCGGCGCCTGCGTCGCCCGCCACGGCCGCATGACCGGCCTCGCCGCCGGCCCCGAGGGCACTCCCATGCTGTCGGTGCGCGGCGCCGCCCCGGAGCAGGTGCGCCCGCACCTGGCCGGGGACGCGGTCATCGGGCTCGTCAACGGCCACGAGGCCGTGGTCGTCGTCGGCGAGCCCGCGGACCTCGCGGCAACGGCGGCCGACCTCGACGCCGCCGCGGCCGCCGATGCGGAGGAG
>JAEWGK010000090.1 GCA_023388385.1 Actinomycetes bacterium
CGCGTGCGCACCCGGCGGGTGCGCGCCCGAGGCGACCGGCAGCGGGGCCGGCGTCGCGGACTCCGACGGCACGATGGGAGGTGCGCGATGAGCGCGCCGGCGACCCACGCGGTGCCCCTCGGCATGCCGGCGATGCCTCCGACCGCGCCCGACGGCGTCGGGCACCTGCGCGGCGCCGAGACGTTCACCTCGGCGGCTGTGCACGAGCTGGCCAACGGCCAGTTGCGCGCCAACCTGCGGAAGGCCACGCACACGATCCGCGCCAAACGCGCCGGCGTCGTCGCGGAGCTCCCCGACTGGGAGGACCTGCGGCTCGCGGGCTCCGCGGTCAAGCGCGACGTGATGGCGCGGCTGCCGGAGCTGCTGGAGGAGTTCGAGCGGCAGGTCGTCGCCCGCGGCGGCCACGTCCACTGGGCGCGCGACGCCGTGGAGGCCAACTGCATCGTCGCGGATCTCGTGGAGGAGCGGGGCGCCCGCGACGTCGTCAAGGTCAAGTCCATGGCGACGCAGGAGATCGGCCTCAACGAGGCGCTCGCCGACCGCGGCATCCACGCGCAGGAGACCGACCTCGCGGAGCTCATCGTCCAGCTCGGCGGCGACGCGCCGTCGCACATCCTCGTGCCGGCCATCCACCGCAACCGCGACGAGATCCGGGACATCTTCCTCGACGGCATCCCCGGCGTGCGCGGCGACCTGACCAACGAGCCCGCCGACCTCGCGGAGGCCGCCCGCCTGTTCCTGCGGCGGCGGTTCATGGAGGCCGACGTCGCCATCTCCGGCGCCAACTTCGGCGTCGCGGAGACCGGCACCGTCGGAGTCGTCGAATCCGAGGGCAACGGGCGCATGTGCGTGACGCTGCCGCGGACGCTCATCACGGTGATGGGCATCGAGAAGCTCCTGCCGCGCTTCACCGACCTGGAGGTGTTCCTGCAGCTGCTGCCCCGGTCCTCCACCGGCGAGCGCATGAACCCCTACACCTCCCTGTGGACCGGCGTCACCGACGGCGACGGGCCGGAGGACTTCCACGTCGTGCTGCTGGACAACGGCCGCACCGCCGCGCTCGCCGACCCGGTGGGCCGGGAGGCGCTGAAGTGCATCCGCTGCTCCGCGTGCCTCAACATCTGCCCCGTCTACGAGCGCGCCGGCGGCCACGCCTACGGCTCCGTCTACCCGGGGCCCATCGGCGCGATCCTGTCGCCGCAGCTGACCGGCATCGACTCGGCGAAGGACCCGAACGCGTCGCTGCCGTACGCGTCGTCGCTGTGCGGCGCGTGCTTCGAGGTGTGCCCCGTGCGCATCGACATCCCCGCCGCCCTGCTGGAGCTGCGCAACCGCAAGGTCCGCGACCACCGCCCGCCGGTGGAGGGCCGCCTGTTCGGTCTGCTCGGCGCGGTGATGGGCGACCGGCGGCTGTGGGCGACGGCCGTGCGGTCGGCGTCGATGGCCCGGCTGCTGGGCCACGGGCCCTTCGGCGGCGACGGCGCCATCACGGACCTGCCGGGGTTCCTCGGCGGGTGGACGGACGCCCGCGACACGCGCGTGCCGCCGAAGCGGCCGTTCCGCGCGTGGTGGGGCTCCGACGACGCCCGCGCGGAGCTGGCCGACGAGCGCGCCCACCAGGTGCCGAGCCGGGTGAACGGGCGCGCCGGCGGTGGTTCCGGTTCCGGTGCCGATGGTGCGGGTCCGCGCGTGGCGCGGGATTCGCGTGACGACGAAGGGAGCGCCCGATGAGCGGCGACGCCAAGGCGGAGATCCTCGCCCGCATCCGGGCGGCCCACGCGGCCGGCGCCCCGGGCGCGGACGGCTGGACGCGGGAGGTCCTGGCCGGGGAGGCCCTCGTGCCGGGGCGGGAGTACCCCGTGCCGCGGGACTACGTCTCCGGCCGGGCGACGCCGCCGGAGGAGCTGGTCGACCTGCTCGTCGACCGGCTGGAGGACTACGGCGCCGCCGTGGCCCGCTGCGGCGGGTCGGACGAGGAGATCGCTGCGGCGGTGGCCGCGGCGGTCGGGGCCGCGCTGGTCGCGACGGAGTCCCCCTCCCCCGCCGCCGGGTGCCGGCCCCGCATCGGCGTGCCGCCGGGCCTGCCCGCGGCGTGGACCGCGGAGCTGGAGGCGGCGCTCGGCGCGGAGATCGTCGTCGACGACGCGGCGACGGACCCGCGGGAGCTGGACGCGCGGGACGCCGTCGTCACGTCGTCGGCGGTCACGGCCGCCGAGACCGGCACGATCATGCTGGACGGCACCGGCGCGTGCGGCCGTCGCGCCCTGACGCTGGTGCCCGACGTGCACGTGTGCATCGTGCCGCTGCCGACGCTGGTCCACGGCGTGCCGGAGGCCGTCGCGACGCTCGCGGAGCACCCGGAGCGCCCGGCGACGTGGATCTCGGGCCCGTCGGCGACGTCCGACATCGAGCTCAACCGCGTCGAGGGCGTCCACGGGCCGCGGACGCTGTCGGTCATCATCGCGGGCTGACGGCGGCGGCCCACGGACGCCGGCCCGTGGACCACGGTCCGCCGGCCGCCCCGTCGGCGACGCGCGCCACCGGCGTTCCGCGAGCGCGGCGGGGGAATTTCGGCACCACCGCCGCGCGGTGCTAATATGGCGCGCGTTGCCTCGCAAGGGGCGCACGCCTCCGTAGCTCAGTGGATAGAGCACCGGTTTCCGGTACCGAAGGTCGCACGTTCGACTCGTGTCGGGGGCACCCCAGGACAGGGCCGTCCTCCTTCGGGAGGGCGGCCCTTCCGCATGCGCGGGGAACAGACGAGTCACGTCCAACGCTCCCCTGTCTGCCGTAGGCGCGTCCGCGGGCGCGGCGGCTCGGGCGGGGCCGGCCGAGCGCGGGCGGGAGCAAGTCGGCACGACCGGCCGACCCTCCCCTATTCCGGCCAGGTCTCGCCGCCCGAGACCTCGCCGAGGCGCACGAGCGCCCACGCATCGCGGAAATCGGCGCGGGGGTCGGACAGGTCGCGGGGACCGTCGTCACGCCAGACGCGGGTGACGCGCGCACCCGGCTCGTACGCGTCCCACCCGGGCCCGACGCCGGCGATGAAGGCCGACCAGGCGCGGCGCATCTCCCGCGCCACCTCGCGGAACGTCTCGCGGCCGCCGAAGCGGAGGGCGTACCAGCCGAGGCCCCGGTCCTCGCGCAGCAGCAGCGGCAGGTCGAGGGAGTGGCACGCGCCGAGGCCCGTGCGACGCAGCGCCGGCGGTGCGTAGTCCAGGCGGTACATCCACGTCGGGCCGGCGTGACGCTCGGCCAGGCGCACCGACGGCGCCCAGAACAGCGAGTCCGACAGCATGCGCGCGTAGTCGACGCGGGGGCGCGCGCCGCGGTAGGCGCCGAGGAGCGCGCCGGCGTCGGCCTCCGGGTCGATGCGCTCCACGAACCGGCGGGCGGAGGATTCGCGCGCCGACGGGCCCCGCTGCACGAGCGCGGCCATGGAGAACTCGTCGGCGGTGGTGCCGATGAGCAGCGGCGGGCCCGGCTCCCCCGCCGCGGCCGGGTCCAGCGGATGATGCGGCAGCAGGTCGCCGTCGACGACGGGCGCGAAGCAGCCGGCGTGCGTCGAGTCGCGGTCCTTGCGCGCGACGAGCTCGCGCCCCGCCGCGACCAGGGCCTCCGGCGACATGCGGCGCAGCTCGCGCAGCGCGTGACGACGGTCCACGCCGGCGATGGCGGGCACCTCGCGCGCCCACCCGGCGGCCTCGTCCCGGAAGTGCGTCGAGCACACCGCCGGCGACTGGGCAATGGCACCGGCGGCGATGCGCCGCACCCGCGGCACGGCCAGCAGGTGCGCGATGGCGGCGCCGCCAGCGGACTGGCCCATCAGCGTGATGCGCTCCGGGTCGCCGCCGAACGCCGCGATGTTGGCGTGCACCCACTCCACCGCCGCGACCTGGTCGGACAGGCCCGGGTTGGGGTCGGCGCCGCCGAGGGACGACAGGTCCAGCTGGCCGAGGAGGCCGAGACGGAAGTTGACCATGACGACGACGGCGCCGACGGCGCGGGCGAACTCCTCGCCGTCGTAGAGCGGCTCCGCCGCCGACCCGGAGATGAACGACCCGCCGTGGAAGAACACGACGACGGGCAGGCCGCGGCTGGGGCCGCCCTCGGGAAGCGCGCCCGACGCCGCGCGCGAGCCCGAGCCCGCCTCGCCCCACGCCCGCTCCGCCGCCGCGACGGCGTCCGGGTGCGCGACGCCGCGATCGACGGCGTCCGCATCCGGGACGACGACGCTCAGCCAGGCGGCGTCCTCGGAACCGCCGGAGCGGCCGCGCGGCCGGGGCTGGACGGCGAAGGGGCCGGAGGCGGAGGCGTCGTACGGCTCCCGGAAGGCCTCCGCCGGCACGGCGTGGCGGAAGCGCAGCTCACCGCGGGCGGGCAGCGCGTACGGGATGCCCCGGAACGCGGTCACCCCCGCCCCGCGGATGCCGCGGACGGGCCCTGCGGGCGCGTCGGCGACGGGTCGGCGGTGGTCGGGGGTGGTGCGGGGCCGGGCCGGGTCCATGCCCGGGAGGTTACCGGCGGAGGCGGGACCGATCAGGCCTTCGGCAGGAAGTACCAGCCGGCGACGTAGAGGGCGACGGAGACGGGGAAGGCGACGACGAGGCCGATGGCGAAGGCGGCACGCAGGTGACGTTCGCCACGTGAGGCTGGCCCAACCTGACATAAAGCCGTATTCTGTATTCGGATTAAGGATTCCCCCGCGCGGCCGGTCCCGCGCCCGGGGAGCGCTGGACGAGGAGGACGCCATGACCGGGAACCTGCCTATGCACGACCGACGCATCGAGGACCTGCCGGGCCACTGGCTGCTGGCCCGCCTGGGCAAGCGGGTGCTGCGCCCGGGCGGCCGGGAGCTGACGGAGAAGCTCATCTCCGCCGCGTGGACCGCCGGCGCCGACGTGGTGGAGCTGGCCCCCGGCCTGGGCAAGACCGCGAAGCTGCTGATGGCCACGAAGCCGAAGTCGTACCGCGGCGTCGACGAGGACCCGGAGGCCGTCGCCATGACCCGCGCCGCCGTCGGCCCCGCCGGCCACGTGACGGAGGCGAAGGCCGCCGACACGGGCCTCGACGCGGAGTCGGCGGACGTCGTCTTCGGCGAGGCGATGCTGACGATGCAGGGCGACAAGGGCAAGGCCGCCATCGTGGAGGAGGCCCACCGCATCCTGCGCCCGGGCGGCCGCTACGCCATCCACGAGCTGTGCATCGAGCCGGACACCCTCGACGACGAGGAGAAGCTGGAGATCCGCCGCGCCCTCGCGCGCTCCATCAAGGTCAACGCGCGGCCGCTGACGACGAGGGAGTGGACGGAGCTCTTCGAGTCCCACGGGTTCACCGTGCGGTCCGTGCAGCACAACGGCATGGAGCTGCTGAAGCCGCGCCGCAACCTCGCCGACGAGGGCGTCCGCGGCGTCGCGACCATCGCCGTGAACCTGCTGCGCAACCCGGGCGCCCGCAAGCGCGTGCTGGGGATGCGGAAGGTGTTCAACCGGTACTCGGACAACCTGTCGGCGATCGCGATCGTCGCGACGAAGGACGCCTGACCGTGGCCGCCCCGGACCGCAGGTACGTCGCCCGCCGCCGCGACCGCACGTTGGCGCTGGCGTGGACGGGTGTTGCGGTGCTCGCCGTGATCCTCCTGGTCGCGGTGGGTGTGCTGGTGTGGACCACGCGTGACGACGGCTCCCGCCCCGGCTCCTCCCCCGTGGCCGCCGGGGAGGCCTCCCCCGGCTCGTCGGGCACGCCGATGCCGGGCGGCGATACCGTCCACCATGCGGACGCGGCCGGGGCGACGGGCGGCGCGGGCTCCGGCACCGGCGGCGGCACGGGCTCTGGCTCGGGCTTCGGCGCGGGCGGCGCAACCGGCACCGGCGCGTACGGCGCGGGCTCCGGTTCCGCGGGCGCCTCCGCCGGAACGGGCGGCGCCACCTCCCCGCGGAACGATGCCGGGGAGGCCGCGCGGGGACCGTCGTCAAGCAACGAAACGGGCGGGCGCTGGACGCCGGCGTCTCCCCTGCCCGACGACTTCATCGTCACCGCCGCGAACCCGTCGGTCGACGATCTGAACGCCATCATCTGGTTCCTCGTCGCCACCGACGCACCGTCGTCGGCGAAGGCCCGCAACATCGAGACGGAGCAGGCCATCGTCGTGCCCGACACCGTCTCCCGCATCGGCCTGTTCCGCGCGCCCCGCGGCGGCTTCCGCGTCAGCGGACCCGTCCGCGGCGGCGGCGACCGCATCACCGCGCACCTGGACGCGTTCTCGCAGGGCACGCCCGAGGTGTCGCTCGACGTCGACTTCGTGAGGGTCGGCGGCAACTGGCGGCTGGCGGACTCGTCGATGTGCAACGGCGTCCGCACCGTCGGCCTGCCCATCTACTGCAACGCCTGAGCCCGTTGATCGCCGTCGACTCCGTCTCCCGGTCGTTCCCCTCGGGGCTGCTCGGCCGCCGCCGCGTCACCCCGCTGAAGGACGTCACCCGCGTCTTCCCCGACGGCGCGGTGACGTACCTGGCCGGGCTGAACGGCACCGGCAAGTCCACGCTGCTGCGGCTGATGTGCGGGGTGCTGCGCCCCGACGCGGGCGTCGTGGAGGTCACCGGCCCCCACGGCGGGGCGACGGGGATGATGCTCTCCGACGCCGCGGCACTGCCCGCCCACTCCGGACGGCGGCACCTGCGCTGGGCGGCGGAGGCCCTGGGCCTGCCGCGGCCGGGCGCGGCCGC
>JAEWGK010000103.1 GCA_023388385.1 Actinomycetes bacterium
CGATGTTGACGATGACGATGAGGCCCAGGAACACCACGATCGCCTGCATGAACAAGGTGCCCGCCATGACGCCGTTGAGTCCCTTGAGCGGGTCCTTCTCCGGAGCGTGACCGGGGCCGAGGGGGCCGTACTCGACGTCGTCGCCGGCGGCGGGGTCATGCGCGCCGGACCTGTCTGCGCCGGGCCTGTCTGGGCCGGGCCTGTCTGCGCCGGGCCGGCCGGCGTCGTCGTGCGGGTGGCTCATTGCGGTTCCTTTCCGAACAGGGTCCTGGCCTCGCCGGCGGTGACCACCGAACCGGTGATCACGACGCCGGAGCCGGAGACGATGCCGTCGCCGGAGTCGGTCTCCTCCGCCAGCGCGACCGCCAGCTCGACGGCCGGCGGCAGCGTGTCGATGCGGTGGACGCGCTCGTCGCCGAAGACGTCCAGGGCCATCTCGTACAGGTCGTCGACGTGCAGCGCCCGCGGGGAGGTGTTCTGCGTGACGACGATCTCCTCGGCGAACGGCTCCAGCTCCTTGAGGATCCCGGGGGCGTCCTTGTCGCCCAGGCACGCGACGACGGCGACGACGCGGCGGAAGTCGAACTCCGCGTCGATGGCCGCCCGCAGCGCGCGGGCGCCATGCGGGTTGTGGGCCGCGTCGATGAAAATGGTCGGGGTCGACCGGACGCGCTCGAGGCGGCCGGGCGACGTGACCGTCGCGAAGCCGCGGCGCACCGCGTCGATGGCGAGCGGCCGGCCGGGGCCGGCGCCGAAGAACGCCTCGACGGCCGCCAGCGCCGTGGCGGCGTTGCGGGCCTGGTGGGGGCCGTGCAGCGGCAGGTGGATGTCGTCGTACTCGCCGGCGAGGCCGCGGAGCGTGACGTTCTGCCCGCCGACGGCCAGGGACTGGGCGAGGACGCCGTACTCGTAGCCGGCGCGGGCGACCGACGCGTCGGTCTCGCGGCAGCGGGCGAGCAGCACCTCCATCGCCTCGGGCTCCTGCTCGCCGATGATGGCGACGTTGTCCGGCGGGGTGAGCAGGTCGGAGGCGTCCCAGCGGGACTTGATGATGCCGGCCTTCTCCCCCGCGATCTCCGCGAGCGTGTCGCCCAGGTAGTCCGTGTGGTCCAGGCCGATCGGCGTGACGACGGCGACGTCCGCCTCCGCCACGTTCGTCGCGTCCCACGTGCCGCCCATGCCGGTCTCGACGACGGCGACCTCGACTGGCGCGTCGGCGAACGCGGCGTAGGCCATGCCGACGAGCACCTCGAATTTGCTCATCCGCGGGCCCCCGTCGGCCTCGGACTTCGCGTCGACCAGCTCGACGTACGGCTGGATCTCGCGCCAGATTCGGACGTAGTCCCGCGGGTGGATCGGCTCGCCGTCGATGGCGATGCGCTCCGTGGCCAGCTGCAGGTGCGGGCTGGTGGTCCGCCCGGTGCGGCGGCCGAGGGCGCGCAGCAGCGACTCGATCATGCGGACCGTCGACGTCTTGCCGTTCGTGCCCGCGACGTGGATGACGGGGAACGACCGCTCGGGGTTGCCCAGGACGTCCATGAGCATGCGGATGCGGTCGAGGCTCGGGTCGATCGTCGTCTCCGGCCAGCGGGTGTCCAGCTCCGCCTCGACGACGGCGAGGGCCTCCAGGTCCTCCGCGTCGATCGAGCGCGGCGCCGGCTGCTCCACGTCGGGTCCGAGCGGCAGCGACAGCCCGGCGCCATCGAGGCTGACGTGGCCGAACAGGCCCGCACCGGCGTCGTCGGCGTCGTCGGCGTCCTCCGGCTCGCCGCCGCGCAGGTCAATGTCGGCGGGCATGCCGCGGGCCTCGAGCAGGTCGGCGTAGTCGCCGCCCTCGCCGGCCTCGGACACGGCGACGTCGAACGCGTCGTCACCTACGTCACGCGCACCCGCCGCGCGCTCGCGGTCCCCGTCGGCCCCGTCTCGCCGCTGCGTCATCCCCTACGCCTCCGGGAGCCCCGCGAGGCGGGCGGAGATGCGCTCGATCTCCTCCTTCGCGACGGCGTTGCGGGCGCGGATCTTCTCCACGACGTGGTCGGGGGCCTTCGCCAGGAACGCCTCGTTGCCCAGCTTCTTGGACGTGCCGGCGAGCTCCTTCTCGGCGACCGCGAGGGCCTTCTCCAGGCGCTTGCGCTCCGCGGCGACGTCGACCGTGCCGGAGGTGTCGAGCTCGACGGCGACGGTGGCCGTCGCCAGGCGCACCTCGACGGAGGCGGTGGCAGAGAATCCATCGGCGGGCTCCTCCAGGCGCGCAAGGGAGCGGATGGCCGGCTCCTGCGCGGCCAGATCGGCGGCGGCGAAGTCGACGCGGGCCGGGACCTTCTGCGACGGCTTCACACCCTGGTCCGAGCGGAAGCGGCGGACCTCGGTGACGAGCTTCATGACGTCGTCCATGCGGCGGGCGGCGACCTCGTCGCGCTCGCCGGGGGCGCCGTTGACGCCCGCCGACGGCCACGCGGCGACGACGAGCGACGGCTCGGCGTCCTCGCCCTCGGTCAGGGCCTTCCACAGCACCTCGGTGACGAACGGCATGGTCGGGTGCAGCAGACGCAGCAGCACGTCGAGGACGCGGCCGAGCACCAGGCGGGTCGATGCGGAGCGTGCGGCCTGCTCGGCCGTCGGCTCCTCGCCGTCGGCCAGGCGCGGGAAGTCGACCTTGACCATCTCGAGATACCAGTCGCAGAACTCGTCCCACGCGAAGTGGTACAGGGCCTCGTTGGCCTTGGAGAACTCGTAGGCGTCGAGCGCCTCGTCGACGTCGGCGCGGACCTGCTCCAGGCGATCGAGGATCCAGCGGTCGGCGTCGGTGAGCGTCGCGCGGTCCGGCAGCTCGCCGACGTGGGCGCCGTTCATGAGCGCGAAGCGGGTCGCGTTGAACAGCTTGGTGGCGAAGTTGCGGGACGACTGCGCGGAGTCCTCGCCGACCGGCAGGTCGGAGCCCGGGTTCGCGCCGCGGGCCAGGGTGAAGCGCAGTGCGTCGGCCCCGTAGTCGCGCACCCAGTCCAGCGGGTCGATGCCGTTGCCCAGGGACTTCGACATCTTGCGGCCCTGCTCGTCGCGGACGAGACCGTGGAGGAACACGTCGCGGAACGGGATCTGCGGGCGGCCGTCGCGGCCCTCGCCGAGCGACGAATCCGGCAGCGTCGCGGCGAACGTGGAGAACATCACCATGCGCGCGACCCAGAAGAACAGGATGTCGTAGCCGGTGACCAGCACGGACGTCGGGTAGAACCTGGCCAGCTCCGGCGTGGCCTCCGGCCAGCCCATCGTGGAGAACGGCCAGAGCGCGGAGGAGAACCAGGTGTCCAGGACGTCCGGGTCCTGGTGCCAGCCCTCGCCGGCCGGCGGCTCCTCGTCCGGGCCGACGCAGACGACCTCGCCGTCGGGGCCGTACCAGATCGGGATGCGGTGGCCCCACCACAGCTGGCGGGAGATGCACCAGTCGTGCATGTCGTCGACCCAGTCGAACCAGCGCGGCTCCTGGGACTTCGGGTGGATGCGGATGTCGCCGGAGCGCACGGCGTCGGCGGACATCTTCGCCAGCTCCCCGACGCGCACCCACCACTGCTCGGACAGGCGCGGCTCGATGGCCTCGCCGGAGCGCTCGGAGTGGCCGACGGAGTGGACGTAGGGGCGGACCTCCTTGACGATGCGCCCCTGCTCCCGCAGCTTCTCGCACACCGCGGCGCGCGCCTCGAAGCGGTCCATGCCGTCGAACTCGGTGCCGGTGCCGGCGATGCGGCCGGTGGCGTCGATGACGGTCGGCATGTCCAGGCCGTGGCGCTGGCCCATCGCGAAGTCATTCGGGTCGTGGGCGGGGGTGATCTTCACGGCGCCGGTGCCGAACTCCGGATCGACGTAGTCGTCGGCGATGACCTCCAGCGTCAGGTCATCGCGGAACGGGTGCGGCAGGCGCGTGCCGACGAGTCCCTTGTAGCGCTCGTCGTCCGGATGCACGGCGACCGCGACGTCGCCGAGCATGGTCTCCAGGCGGGTGGTGGCGACGACGATGTGCGGCTCCGCGTCGTCCATGGAGCCGTAGCGGAAGCTGACCAGCTCGCCCTCGACGTCCTCGTACTTCACCTCGATGTCGGAGATGGCCGTCTGCAGGACCGGCGACCAGTTGACCAGGCGGTTGGCGCGGTAGATGAGGCCGCGGTCGTAGAGGTTCTTGAAGATGGTCTGGACGGCGCGCGACAGGCCCTCGTCCAGCGTGAAGCGCTCGCGGCCCCAGTCCAGGCCGTCGCCGATCGTGCGCATCTGGCCGCCGATGTGGCCGCCGTACTCGTGCTTCCACTCCCAGACGCGGTCGACGAACTCCTCGCGGCCGTAGTCGAAGCGGTCCTTGCCCTCGGTCTCCTTGAGCTTGGCCTCGACCTTCGTCTGCGTGGCAATGCCGGCGTGGTCCATGCCCGGCAGCCACAGCACCTCGAAGCCCTGCATGCGCTTTCGGCGCGTCAGTGCGTCCATGAGGGTGTGGTCGAGCGCGTGGCCCATGTGCAGCTGGCCGGTGACGTTCGGCGGCGGCAGCACGACGGAGTACGCCGGCTTGTCGCTCGACGGGTCGGCGGCGAAGTAGCCGGCGTCGACCCACCCCTGGTACAGGTCGGCCTCCACCTCCGCGGGGTTCCACGACTTGGGCAGGCTGTCGGCGCGATTGCGGTCCACGTTCATCTCCTTCGGCACGCGCTACACCTTAGCGCCCCGCGACCTCCCCGCGGGCCGGTGGTCGGGGTCGGGCGCGGTGGCCGCGCGGTGGCCGGGGTGCGCGCGGTGGCCTCGCCGGTTGTGCGTGACGACGACGGCCGCGTCCCGCCCGAGATGGCGGGGACGCGGCCGGGAACGGCGTGCGAGGCTCCCCCGCGATACGGCGCAGGAGCCCGGGGGCTACTTCAGCAGGTCGGCGATGGCGTCGCGCTCGCCCTGCAGCTCCTCGACGTTGGCGTCGATGCGGGCGCGCTGGTAATCGGAGATGTCCAGCCCCTGGACGATCTCCCACGTGCCGTCAACGGAACGGCACGGCATGCCGAAGACCAGGCCCTCGGGGATGCCGTAGGAGCCGTCGGACGGGAGGGCGACGGTGGTCCAGGAACCGCGGTTGCCGTTGACCCAGTCGTGCATGTGGTCGATGGCGGAGGACGCCGCGGAGGCGGCGGAGGACTTGCCGCGGACCTCGATGATCTCGGCGCCGCGCTTGGCGACGCGCGGGATGAACTCGTCGTCGAGCCAGGACTGCTCGACGAGGTCGGAGACCTTCTCGTCGCCGACGGTGGCGTAGGCGATGTCCGGGAACTGGGTGGCGGAGTGGTTGCCCCACACGACGACCTTGTCGAAGTCGGTGACCGGGCGGCCCAGCTTCTCGCCGAGCTGGGACAGGGCGCGGTTGTGGTCCAGGCGCATCATCGCGGTGAAGCGGTCCGCCGGCACGTCCGGGGCGGAGTTCGCGGCGATGAGGGCGTTCGTGTTGGCCGGGTTGCCGACGACGAGGACGCGGATGTCGTCCGCCGCGTGGTCGTTGATGGCCTTGCCCTGCGGGCCGAAGATCTTGCCGTTGGCGGAGAGGAGGGCCGAGCGCTCCTCGCCCTTGCCGCGCGGCTTCGCGCCGACGAGGAAGGCGGCGTTGGCGCCGTCGAACGCCTTCGTGGCGTCGTCGGTGACCTCGATGCCCGCCAGGAGCGGGAACGCGGAGTCGTTGAGCTCCATCGCGACGCCGTCGGTGTTCTTCACCGCCTGCGGGATCTCCAGAAGCTGAAGCTTGACCGGCACGTCCGGGCCGAACACGTCGCCCGCGGCGATGCGGAACAGCAGGGAGTAGGAGATCTGGCCGGCGGCGCCGGTGACGGCGACCTTCTTCGGGGTGGCGGTCACGTGGTTCCTTCCGTAGGGGGATGTTCGTTCGGCCCCACCTTAGACCGGAAATCCGGCGGATGCAGTGGCCCCGGGAGGGCCTCTGGCGGCAACTTCCCGCAACCTTCGGAGGTGCGGGCCGGGCCGTGCACGGGGCGGGCCGCAACGGGCCCGCACGCGGACCCCGCCGGGCCCGGGCATCCTCCGGCACCACACCCGCCCGCCCCGGGGCTGGGAGGGGGGGACACCGTCTCCCGCCCGGATCACACCCGGTCACGGGTCCATTCCCACGATCCGGTGGTTCGGAGAGCCGGACCCGGGGGTGATCGGCGGGGACATCGGATTCGATGCGCCTATACGATGGACCGCGTCTGCACGGACCCCGGATCCTCCGCCATACCACGGTGGTTTCCGCGGGCCCGGTGCCATCCCAGCACCCACCGGAGATGAGGAGCGTACCCGCATGAAGCCGACCGTCGGCGACGAACTTCCGTCGACCGGGGTCATGGACGCAGCGCTGGAGCAGTTCACCCGCCGCGGATTCGCGGAGACGCGGCTCGACGACGTCGCCGCGGCCGCGGGGGTGACAAAGCGTCAACTGACCTACCATTTCGGGGACAAGCGCAGCCTGTACCGCGAGACCGTGGCGCACGCGCTGTCCCTCATCCACGCGCCGTCGGAGAACCTGCGGCCGGAGACCGAGGTCCCGGTCGAGGCGATGCGGCAGGTGCTGGAGGCCATCTTCCGCACGTTCACGGACAACCCCCTCGCCGTGCGCCTGCTGGTGATGGAGAACACGAACCCCGTCCTCGACCCCGACGTCCTGCCGGCGGCGGGTCAGGCCCCCGCCATCCTGGAGCTCGACCGCGTGCTGCTCATGGGCCGCAACCTCGGCGCGTTCCGCCCGGACGTCTCCGCGCTGGACGTGTACTTCCTGGCGATGGCCGTGGCGAACCTGCCGACCCTGTCCCAGGGCACCTTCATCGCGCTCTACGACCTGGACGTGGCGGACCCGGCGATGCGCCCGAGGATCCGGGCGCTCATGTGCGACACCATCATCGGCTTCCTCACCTCCGCGGCGGGCCCGCGCGAGGACGGCGGCAGCTACCTGACCACCGACACGTACACGTCGGGCCGATACGAGGAGGAGCGGAAGTCCGACCTCGGCGTGCCGCTGTCCGACGAGGTCTACGCGGACGAGGACGGCGACCCCTCCCCCGCCCACCGCGACGACGACTCCGACGCCACGGACTTCGGCGGCTTGGTCTACGACGAGTAGGAGCCGCGCCGTCCCCGGGGCGCAGCTGCGTGACGGCGACGGGGCCCGCCCCATCAGGGCGGGCCCCGTCGTCATGGGCGTGGACGCTAGGCGGACTTCTCCTGTGGAGCCTTCGGCAGCAGTTCCGGACCCTCGCCGTCGGTGACGCACGCGGCGTGGACGCGGACGAGGCCGACGTCGTCGCGGTCCGGGACCTCGAACATCACGGGCATGAGGATCTCCTCCATGATGCCGCGCAGGCCGCGGGCGCCGGTGTTGCGGTCGATGGCCTTCTCCGCGATGGCGCGCAGGGCGTCGTCGTCGATCTCCAGGTCGACGCCGTCCATCTCGAATAGGCGCTGGTACTGGCGGACCAGGGAATTCTTCGGCTCGGTGAGGACGCGGACGAGCGCGTCGGCGTCCAGGTTCGTCACGGAGGCCAGGACCGGCAGGCGGCCGATGAACTCCGGGATGATGCCGAACTTGATGAGGTCCTCCGGCAGCACGCGCGAGAACGGGTCCTCCTCGTCGCGGACGGCATGGCCGTCGACCCGCGCACCGAAGCCCAGGCCCTTGCGGCCGACCCGCTCCTGGATGACGTCCTCCAGCCCGGCGAACGCGCCGGCGACGATGAACAGGACGTTGGAGGTGTCGAACTGGATGAACTCCTGGTTCGGATGCTTGCGGCCACCTTGCGGCGGGACGGACGCGACCGTGCCTTCCAGGATCTTCAGCAGCGCCTGCTGCACTCCCTCGCCGGAGACGTCGCGGGTGATGGAGCGGTTCTCCGAGCGGCGGGAGATCTTGTCGACCTCGTCGACGTAGATGATGCCCCGCTGCGCCTTCTGCACGTCGCCATCGGCGGCCTGCAGCAGCTTGAGCAGGATGTTCTCCACGTCCTCGCCGACGTAACCGGCCTCCGTCAGGCTGGTGGCGTCCGCGATGGCGAACGGCACGTCCAACTTCCGGGCCAGCGTCTGCGCCAGGTACGTCTTGCCGCAGCCCGTCGGGCCGAGCAGCAGGATGTTCGACTTCGACAGCTCGACGTCGCCGCCGGCCGCGTCGCCCGCCGCGATGCGCTTGTAGTGGTTGTAGACCGCGACGGCGAGCGTGCGCTTCGCCGTGTCCTGGCCGATGACGTACTGATCCAGGAAGTCCCGGATCTCCGTGGGGTGCGGCAGCGCGGCACCCGCCGGAGCGGACGCCGGGGCGACGGCGAGCTCCTCCTCGAGGATCTCGTTGCACAGCTCAATGCACTCGTTGCAGATGTAGACGCCGGGGCCGGCGATGAGCTTCTTCACCTGCTTCTGGGTCTTGCCGCAGAAGGAGCACTTGAGCAGATCGGAGCTTTCCTGCATGCGCGCCATATGGCTGGACCGTTGCCTTCCGTTCGACGTGGCCGCCCCGCGCGCACTGCGCCGCGGGGACGGGGCCACGGCGGACCCGACCGCGCGCGTGGCGCCCGGGGATCGCGCGGCCCATTCGGCCGAGGGACCCGGACAAGCCTACCCGCCGGGTCCGCCCGGGCCGTGGATGGCGCGCGGATGGGGCAGGGTGACGGGCGGAAGGGCTGGCCGGCATCCCCGCCACCGATTGCAGCCACATTGGCCACATGGGTAACATGTTTACCAGCAGTACCGTCGGCCACATGCGTCGTCCACCCTCCGGAACCCGGGAGGCCCGCGACACACGCGGCCCGTCCCCGCCGGAGGAACACACGATGCTTTCGCGCCACCGCCGTCTCCATGCCGCCGCGGCCTCCTTCGCCGCGGCCGTCATCGCCACGACCGCGGCCCTCGTCGCCGCGCCCGCCGCGATCGCGGCCCCGGCCGCGGCCCCGGACGGCATCGAGCCCGCCGTCCCGGGCTCCCTCACCCGCGGTTTCCCGGCCCCTGGCTCCCTGGGCAACCTCGGCGACCTCGGCGACCTCGCGCCCGGTTCGCTCGCCTCGGACGCGCTCGACCAGCTCCGCGACGCCGCACGAGCCGACGGCCCGGAGGCCGAGCGGGCGCTCGCCGACCTCATCGAGTCCATCCGGCTCATCGAGTCCGGCGAGATTGGCCGCGACGGCCTCCCGGCGAACGACGCCGGCCGCTCCGCCGAGTCCGGCAGCGCCGACGACGCCGGCCGCTCCGACGCCCCCGCCCCCGCCCGCACCCGGCCGCTGGCGGACTTCGGCTCCTCAGGCGACGACGCGGACGACGAGTCCGACGGCGGCCGCGCCCCGTGGCTCGACGCCGACGGCGAGGAGGACGAGCCCGTCGCCTACCGCGACGACGTCACCGAGAAGAAGGACTTCTGGCTCCCCGCCCTCGTGCCGTCCTGCGGCGTCGAAGGCTCGCTTGCCACCACCGCGAAGGCCACCGTCCAGCCCGGCCCGAACTACGGCGCCGGCCCCATCTTCGGCAACGGCAACCTCGCCGCCCCGTACATCCCCTCCGGCCACGCCTTCTACCACCTGTTCACCCGCGACATCCGACTCGCCCCCGTCGTCGACGGCACCGACGTCACCGTCATGTGGTTCAACCTGACCGAGCGAAAGGGCGGCTCCGCGAAGCTCGACGACTCCGTCCTGGGACTGGGCATCAACTCCCAGACCTCCAAGCTGGTCGAGACCGGCGAGGGCGCCGTCGTCGCCGTCATCTACGGCACCGTCCGCTACGCCGGCAACGGCAACTCCTGCACGGTCCTGCCGACGATCGGCTCCGTCCAGGTCGGCTGACCCCGGCCGCGCGCCGGCGCCACGCCCCGGCGCTCCCCAGCGCCACGTCCCCCTTCCCCCGCCGCCGGCGGCCGCCATGGCCGCCGGCGGCGTACGTCGTCACGCACGGCGACGCCCGGCGCAGGCCGCGCACCCGCACCCCGCACGCCCCCCCCGCCGCACCCGCGGCGGGCAGGCGCCGTCGCACAGCGCACCACCGGCGGCGACCCGGCGATTCACTTATGGGGAGGTTACTTTCCGGACATCCCGGCGCGGTACCCTTTCCCGGTCCCGCACGCGCGGCCGCGCCGCCGACCCTGGAGAAACCCCGTGACGCCA
>JAEWGK010000127.1 GCA_023388385.1 Actinomycetes bacterium
CCGGTGGAGCTAACGGGACTCGAACCCGTGACCCCCACACTGCCAGTGTGGTGCGCTACCAGCTGCGCCATAGCCCCTCATGCGGGAGCCGCCCGGCGACCGGGCGGCCCGCGTTTGCTCCGCCTACGCTACACCGGGAGGGACGTTCGCCCCAAATCCCCTGGTGACCGGGCAGATCCGGAGATCAGGCCGCGAGCACGGTCTTGACCCACTCGCCGAGCGAGGCGGCGCCGCCAAGGACATCCTTGCCGTCGACGATAACGTGCGGCGAGGACGGCTTCTCCTGGTTCAGGATGCCGGTCAGGCGCTCGCCGTTGCGGGTGCCGGTGGTGCGGGCGTCGTCGAGCGGCAGACCGTCGCGGACGGCGTCGACGAGGTCGCCGTCGGCGCCCATCGACTTGAGGTGGTCCGCGAACTCCTCCCAGTCCCAGCCGGCGGCCTTCTGCTGCTGCTCCATGAGCAGGGTGTGGAAGTTCCAGTACAGGCGCGCGTCGCCGGTCTCCGCGACCTTCTTCGCGACGGCGAGGGCCCGCGTGGAGTGCCCCTCGCGGTTGCCGTCGAGGAAGTTCAGGGTGCGGTACTCGACGACGATGTCGCCGGCGTTGAGGGCGGCGAGCTCGTCCGCGTGGCCGCCGATGGACATCTCCGCGCAGTAGTGGCAGGAGTAGTCCTCGTAGACCTCGGCGACGGTGCCGTCGGCGCCGTCCTTGGCCAGGCGGATGACGTCGCCGTCGACCTCGACGCCGAACGCCACGTCCTCGTCGGGTAGGCCCTCGATGGGCTGGTTGCGCCCCATCCAGAGAACGACGCCGATGACGACGGCGATGATGGCCACGAGCGCGATGACGCCGACCACGAAGCCGGAGCTCTTCTCGTTGGGGTTCTTGATCTTCTGACTCACGCGGACAAGCGTAGCGGCACCGGGGCGGGGATTGCGTCCCCATCAACTATCCGGTGCTCAAACGCACGCCCGCGCAACCGGGCCGGACCCCTCCCCCGTCCCCGGCCCCCACCCGGACGGGCCCGCCGTCAGGGCCGCACGGCCCACCGCCGGAGCGGCCGGAACCACACGACGGCGGCGAGCAGGAGGAAGACCACGTCGCGCGACAGCGACTTCAGGTACGTCAGCGCGTCCGCGTCCGGGTTCTGCCCGCCGCCGCCGAAGCAACCGCAGTCGATGGTGAGGCCGCGGGCCCACGCCGACGCCAGGCCGATGATGAAGCCCGCCATGATGACACCGGAGACCAGCGCCGCAGGGCGCAGGAACACGCCGAGCAGCAGCATGAGGCCGAGCACCAGCTCAACGGCGGGCAGCGCCACCGACAGGGGCTCGACGAGCCCGGCGGGCACGATCTCGTAGGCGGCGATGGCCTGGGCGGCGTCGAGCGGGTGGGCCAGCTTCACGCCGCCGGACCACAGCCATACGACGGCCAGGCCGAAGCGGGCGACGGCGGAGACGACGGCGCGGCCTCAGCCACCGGAAACGGTGGCCGAGGCCGCCTCGGCCCGGGCGTCGTTGGGCAGGGGTGCGTTCATGATCGCGACCCTACGCGCCCGCGCGTTCGCGGACACTCCCACGCGTCGCGAACGTCACGGGCGTCACACCCGGGTGGCCCCGCACGGGCCGCCGTCCGCACGCCACCCGCGGCTTCCGTCCCTAGCCGTTGAGGACCGCGGAGACGACCTCCTGCGCCTCGGCCTGGACCTGGCGCAGGTGCTCCTCGCCCTTGAAGGACTCGGCGTAGATCTTGTACTTGTCCTCGGTGCCGGACGGGCGGGCGGCGAACCAGGCGTTCTCGGTGGTGACCTTCAGGCCGCCGATGGCGGCGCCGTTGCCCGGGGCCTCGGTGAGCTTCGCGGTGATGGGCTCGCCGGCAAGGGTGTCCGCGGTGACCTGCTCCGGGGACAGCCTCTTCAGGATGGCCTTCTGCTCGCGGTTGGCCTCCGCGTCGGTGCGGGCGTAGGCGGGGGCGCCGAAGCGCTCGGCGAGCTCCGCGTAGCGCTGGGACGGGGTCTTGCCGGTGACCGCGGTGATCTCGGAGGCCAGCAGGTCCAGGATGATGCCGTCCTTGTCGGTGGACCACACGGTGCCGTCGGTGCGCAGGAAGGACGCGCCCGCAGATTCCTCGCCGCCGAAGCCGACGGAGCCGTCGAGCAGGCCCGGGACGAACCATTTGAAGCCGACCGGCACCTCGACGAGCGTGCGGCCGAGGTCGGCGACGACGCGGTCGATCATGGAGGAGGACACCAGGGTCTTGCCGACGGCCGTGTCCGCGCCCCAGCCCCCGCGGTGGCCGAAGAGGTACTCGATGGCGACGGCGAGGTAATGGTTCGGGTTCATCAGCCCGTGGTCGGGGGTGACGATGCCGTGGCGGTCGGAGTCCGCGTCGTTGCCCGTGGCGATGTCGTACTTGTCGCGGTTGTGCACCAGCGACGCCATCGAGTTCGGCGAGGAGCAGTCCATGCGGATCTTGCCGTCGGTGTCCAGCGTCATGAAGCGCCACGTGGCGTCGACCAGCGGGTTGACCACGGTGAGGTCGAGGCCGTGCGTCTCCGCGATGGCGCCCCAGTAGTCGACGGACGCGCCGCCCATCGGATCCGCACCGATGCGCAGGCCGGAGGACTTGATGGCCGCCAGGTCCACCACGTTCGGCAGGTCGTTGACGTAGGCGTTCAGGTAGTCGTGCTTGACGACGAGGTCCCCGGCCCTCTCCGCCGGCTGCCGGCGGACGCCCTCGAGGCCCTTGGCCAGGTAGTCGTTGGCGCGTGCGGCGATCCAGTCGGTCGCGTCGGCGTCGGCCGGGCCGCCGGTCGGCGGGTTGTACTTGAAGCCGCCGTCGCGCGGCGGGTTGTGGGATGGCGTGACGACGATGCCGTCGGCCCGCTTCGGGTCCGAGCCCGTCACGCCGCCGTCGAGGCCGCGGTTGTGCGAGAGGATCGCGTGGCTGACCGCCGGGGTCGGCGTGTAGCGGCCGGCCGCGTCGACCATGACGGTGACGCCGTTGGCCGTGAGCACCTCGATGGCGCTGACCATCGCCGGCTCGGACAGGCCGTGGGTGTCGCGGCCGATGTAGAGCGGGCCACCGATGCCCTGGCCGGTGCGGTAGTCGACGATGGCCTGGGTGGTGGCGAGGATGTGATCCTCGTTGAACGCGCCGTCGAGGGACGAGCCGCGGTGGCCGGAGGTGCCGAAGACGACGGCCTGGTCCGGGTTAGCGGGCTCCGGGTGGCGGGTGTAGTAGGCCGTCACCAGCTCGGCGACGTCGATGAGATCCTCGGGGCGGGCGGGCTGCCCGGCGCGGTCGTGGGCCATGTCTCCTCCTGGGCGTGCGGTGGTTCCTTCTCCTGTCAAGTGTCCCCGTTTTCGGGCGTTTCCGCATGGCCGGGGAGGCGGGCGTAGCATCCCCCGCCATGAGGGATGCGATGCTGGTGGCCGTCGGCGGCGCCGCGGGCGCGCTGGCCCGCGCCGCGTGCACGGGGGCGGGCGACGCGTGGTCCGTCGCCGCCGTCAACGTCGCGGGCTGCCTCCTGATGGGGGTGCTCACCGCGTGGCTGGCCGCGCCGGGCCGGTGGCCCGGGTGGTCGCCGCTGCTGTCGACTGGTGTGCTCGGGGGCTTCACGACGTTCTCCGCCTGGGCGGTGCTCGAGGCGGACGCGCCGGCGGCGGCTCACATCACGCTCCTGGCCTGCCCCGCGGCATACGTGGTGGCGAAGCGCCTCGCGCACGCCGCGGGCGGTGCCGGGCGGGCCAGGGCGGCGCGATGACGG
>JAEWGK010000172.1 GCA_023388385.1 Actinomycetes bacterium
CCCGGCTCGCCCGGTCGGAGACCTCCGGCAGCGCCGTCGCGGCGAGGACCCCCGCAGCGCCTATGGCGGCGAGAAGCAGTAGCGCCCATTCGACGCCGAGCATGGCCAGACCGCCGGAGACGAGGCCGGTGACCAGCAGGCCGACGAGGAACCCGGGCCCCAGCTGGTGTAACAGTCAGGGCAACCCGGTCTTCGCGTTGACGATCTGATCGCCGGCGTTCTGCAGGCCGTTCGCGGCCGCGATCCTCCACGTGTCCGCGCGCGAGTCCGTCATGCTCCCCCGCCAGGACTCGAACCTGGAATGCCGGAACCAAAATCAGGAGTGTTGCCATTACACCACGGGGGATCGGCGCCAGCGGCGGTCCCGGGGCGGCTGGCGGCCGTCCCCGGTGTGCGCCGGACCGATTCATCATCCTAGTTCATGCGCGGCCGCGGGGACGGGGGCCGGGTCCGGCCTGGCGGCTCTCCGCATACCCGGGTCCTCGCGCGACCTGGGGCGCACTAGGATTCCCGGCATGGAACCCGGACAGGAGACCCGCCGGCGCCGGATGAGCGGCCCGGCACGACGCCGCCAGCTCATCGACGTGGCCCGCTCCACGTTCGCGGAGCGGAGCTTCGAGGGCACGGCGATGGAGGAGATCGCCGCCCGTGCGGGGGTGTCCAAGCCGGTGGTCTACGAGCACTTCGGGACGAAGGAGGCGCTCTACCGCGTTGTCGTGGAGGAGGAGACGCAGCGGCTGGAGCGCATCATCGGCGAGTCGATGGAGCGCGCGCGGTCGCGGCTGCGCATCGAGAAGGCGGTGCTCGCGCTGCTCGGCTACGTCGAGAACCACGCGGACGGCTTCACCATCCTGGCCCGCGACCCCGCGACGGCGGAGGGCTACGCGACGCTGCTGGGCCTGGCGACGGGCCGGGTGTCCCACATTCTCGGCGCCGCGTTCGAGCGGGCGGGCCTGGAGCCGCGCAACGCCATCCTCTACTCCCAGGCTCTGGTCGGCATGATCGCGCAGACGGCGCAGTGGTGGATGGACGAGCGCGGGGCCGGCGCGGGGGAGTGGGATCGGGAGGCGGTCGCCGCGCACATCGTCAACCTGTGCTGGAACGGCCTGGCCAACATGGAGGCCGAGCCGCGGCTGCGCCGGGCGGCCCCCGGGGAGCTGCCGGACGAGGGCGTGCGCCTCGGCGCCGGGCCGGACGCTGATCCCGCCGACGACGATCGCGGCTGACTGCCGATGCGCGGGTGTGCGTGCAGTGCGACGTCCCGGGCGTCGCACGGCGCGATCCCGACGGCGCGGCCCGCACCCGTCCCTGGCACCGCGGGCGGGGTGCGCGGCGGTGTCGGGGGCGGCGATAGACTGCCCGCGTGAATCCCCGAACCCCGGCCCCGCTTGCGGGCCTCGCCCAGGTCGTCGCCACGGATCCCCAGCTGAAGGGGGTGCTCGCCCACGTCGGGGAGCCCTCGCTCGCGCTGACGGGCGATGACCGGGTGCGGCCCTTCCTCGTCTCCGTGCTGTCGGGGGAGGTGCCGGTGCTGGCGGTGACCGCGACCGGGCGCGAAGCGGAGGATCTGACGGCCGAGCTCGCGGGGATGCTCGGCGACCGTGTGGCCATGTTCCCGTCATGGGAGACGCTGCCGCACGAGCGGCTGTCGCCGGCGGTGGACACGGTGGCGCGGCGCCGTGAGGCGCTGGCGAGCGTGGCGTCGGGCCGGGTGCGGGTGCTGGTCGCCGCGGTGCGGTCGCTGGTGCAGCCGGTGCTGGCCGACGGCGTGGAGCCGATCGTGCTCGAGGAGGGGCGGGAGGTCCCGGACCTGCCGGCGCGGCTGGAGGCGTTCGGCTACTCCCACGCGGACATGGTCGGCCGGCGCGGGCAGTTCGCGGTGCGCGGCGGCATCATCGACGTGTTCCCGGCGACGGCGGAGAACCCGGTGCGCGTGGAGCTGTGGGGTGACGAAATCTCGGAGCTGCGCGCCTTCTCCGTCGGCGACCAGCGCACGATCGACGAGGTGGAGGTGGATCGGGTCGAGGTGCACGCCGCCCGCGCGCTTCTGCTTGACGACGGCGTCCGGGCCCGCGCGGAGGCGTTGGCCGCGGAGCGCTCCGGCGACGTCCAGGAGATGCTGACGCGGATCTCGGAGGGGCAGTGGGTCGACGGGATGGAGGCGCTCATCCCGCTGCTCACCGACGTGCCGCTGCGTCCGCTGCCGGAGCTCATGCCGGAGGGCACGCACACGATCCTGTTCGGTCCGGAGCGCATCCGGTCGCGCGCGGCGGATCTCATCGCGACGGGCGAGGAGTTCATGGCCGCCGCGTGGGAGACCGCGGCGATGGGCGGCGCCGCCCCGATCCCGCGTGACGGGCTGGAGGCCTCGGCGTACAGGACGCTGGATGAGGTGCGGCATGAGCCGTGGTGGACCATCGCTCCGCCCGGCATGCTGGGCGGAGCGGCGGAGGAGGACGTGCTGCCGCTGACGCACGAACCGTGCCCGGCGCCCCGCGGCGACGTGCGGGCCATCGGCGAGATGATGGCGCGGCTGCGGGAGCGGACCACCGCGGGCGATCGCGTCGCCTACGTCGCACCGACGCCCGCGGGCGTGCGCCGCCAGGCGGAGAGGTTCCGCGAGGCCGGCATCGCGTGCCGCACGGCGACGGGTCCGGAGCATCCGGAGCCCGGGCGGATCACCCTCTACCAGGGCGTCAACCACGGCGGTCTGGAGTTCCCGCGCGTCCCGGGCGGGGCGCTGACCGTCATCTCGGAGGCGGACGTGACGGGCAACCGCGTCGCCGACGTCGGGGCGGGCCGGCGCCGCCCGGTCAAACGCCGCAACCGCGTCGACCCGCTGGCGCTGGAGGCCGGCGACTACGTGGTGCACGACACCCACGGCATCGCGCGGTTCGTGAAGCTGACGGAGCGGACCATCGGCACGGGCGAGGACCAGGCGCGGCGCGAGTACGTCGTTCTGGAGTACGCGCCGTCGAAGCGTGGCGGCCCGCCGGACCAGCTGTTCGTGCCGATGGAGAGCCTGGACCAGCTGAGCCGCTACGTCGGCGGCGAGACGCCGCACCTGTCGAAGATGGGCGGCTCCGACTGGAGGTCGACGAAGCGGAAGGCCCGCGGCGCCGTCCGCGAGATCGCGGAGGAGCTGGTCAAGCTCTACGCGGAGCGGCAGGCGTCCCCGGGCCACGCCTTCGCCCCGGACACCCCGTGGCAGCACGAGATGGAGGACAACTTCCCGTTCACCGAGACCGAGGACCAGCTGCGGGCCATCGAGGAGGTCAAGGCCGACATGGAGGCCCCGACGCCGATGGACCGGGTCCTCATCGGCGACGTCGGCTACGGCAAGACCGAGGTCGCGGTGCGCGCCGCGTTCAAGGCGGTGCAGGACGGCCGGCAGGTGGCGGTGCTGGTTCCGACGACGCTGCTGGCGCAGCAGCACCTGTCGACGTTCACGGAGCGCATGGACGGCTTCCCCGTCACCATCCGCGGCCTGTCGCGCTTCACGCCGAAGGGTGAGGCGAAGGAGATCCTCCGCGGCCTGGCGGAGGGCGAGGTCGACATCGTCATCGGCACCCACCGCCTGCTGCAGACGGGCGTGCAGTGGCACAAGCTCGGCCTGGTCATCGTCGACGAGGAGCAGCGCTTCGGCGTGGAGCACAAGGAGCACATCAAGGCGCTGCGCAACCACGTCGACGTGCTCACCATGTCCGCCACCCCGATCCCGCGCACGCTGGAGATGTCGATGGCGGGCATCCGCGAGATGAGCCAGATCCTCACCCCGCCGGAGGACCGGCACCCGGTGCTCACCTACGTCGGCGCGTACGACGACAAGCAGGTCGCCGCCGCCATCCGCCGCGAACTCCTCCGCGACGGCCAGGTGTTCTACCTGCACAACCGCGTGAAGAGCATCGACCGCGCCGCCGCCCGCATCCGGGACCTGGTGCCGGAGGCCCGTGTCGTCGTCGCGCACGGCCAGATGAACGAGGACCAGCTGGAGCGCACCGTCGCGGGCTTCTGGAACCGCGAATTCGACGTGCTCGTGTGCACGACCATCGTGGAGACGGGCCTGGACATCGCCAACGCGAACACCCTCATCGTCGAGGACGCGCACCACATGGGCCTGGCGCAGCTGCATCAGCTGCGCGGCCGCGTCGGCCGCTCCCGCGAGCGCGCCTACGCCTACTTCCTGTACCCGGCCGACCAGACGCTGACGGAGACCTCCTACGACCGGCTGGCGACCATCGCCGCGAACAACGAGCTGGGCGCCGGCATGGCCGTGGCCATGAAGGACCTGGAGATGCGCGGGGCCGGCAACGTGCTCGGCGCCGAGCAGTCCGGCCACATCGCGGGCGTCGGCTTCGACATGTACGTCAGGCTGGTCGGCGAGGCCGTCGCGGCGCTGAAGTCGGCGGTCGACGGTCAGCCCGTCGACGGCGGGGAGGAGGAGCCGAAGGAGGTCCGCATCGATCTGCCCGTCGACGCGAACATCCCGGCGTCCTACGTCCCCTCGGAGCGGCTGCGCCTGGAGGCGTACCGCAAGTTCGCCGAGGCCCGTGGCTTCGACGACGTCGATGCGGTGCTCGAGGAGCTCGTCGACCGTTACGGCGAGCCGCCGGTGGAGGTCGTGCGCCTGGCGGCGATGAGCCGCCTGCGCCTCATCTGCCGCGAGTTCGGCGTCCGAGAGGTCTCCGCCGCCGGCGCCCACGTCACCGTCAAGCCGATGGAGCTGGCCGACTCGAAGCAGGTGCGCCTCAAGCGCCTGCACCCGGGGTCGACGTACCGGGCGGCCTCTGGCACCGTGACGGTGCCCGCGCCGGGCGCCGGGCGCCGCATGGGCGCCAGGCCCGTGCGCGATGTGGCGCTCGTGCAATGGGTCGCGGACTTCCTCACGGGCATGGCCGGCATCCCGGTCATGGACGTCACGGGGGAGACGGCCGACGCCGCCGCGGATTCGCGGGGGCGCGCGGCTCGCCGGAATGGAGGGTCGCGCCGCGGACGGTAGGTCCTTCGTGGCAATCTAGATGGAAGGCCGGGCCGCCCGCCCGGCGCCTCATCCGGCGGAAAGGACGGACGATGCCGATCATCCATCTCGACCCCAGGTTCCCGACGGCCATCCCGCTGGGGGCCGCGGGAATGCTCACGGGCGACGTGAGCTACACCGAGGAGGTGCCCATCCGCGTGCGGTGGGCCATCGCCGACGCCGGAGGTCACAGCGTGTCCCGCGCCGAGGTGCTCATCACCACGGACCTGGAGAACGAAGAGGTCCAGGATCGCCTCGCCCGCGGCGAGGAGGTCGTCTCGGTCGAGCTCGGGAGCGCCCCGGACCCCGCCCCCGCTGCACCGTCCCCGGTCGCCGAGCCGCCCGTCGCCGCGCCCGCCGCGGACGTGCGTGACGACGCGTCCCCGGCCGCGGATGCCGCCGGTGCCGCCGACGCCGCCGGTGCCGACGCCACCGCCGAGGCCGCCTCCGCTGATGGTGAGCATGTACCGGCCGCCGGCGACTGGCCGGAGATCGACGAGGCCGTTGCGCTCATGGCCCGCGCCCGCCGCCGCGGCGAGTGGGAATCCCGCCAGACCCACCGCTCCCTGCTGCCGTACCTCATCGAGGAGTGCCACGAGTTCGCCGACGCAGTGGAGGACGGCGGGGACATCCGGGGCGAGCTGTCCGACCTGCTGCTGCAGGTCCTGTTCCACGCGGAGATCGCGGAGGACTTCGACATCGGGGATGTCGCCGCCGCGTTCACGGAGAAGCTCCGCGCCCGGTCCCCGTACCTCTTCGAGCCGGAGGACTCCCGCGCCTGGCCGGTGCCCGTCGCGGAGCAGGAGGCCGCGTGGAACGCCGGCCGCACGGCGCCGCGATCCGCGCCGTCGCCGAATCTGCCGGCCCTCGCGCTGGCGCAGGAGGTCATCGGCCGCGCCCGAGCCGCCGGCGTCCCGGATTCGCAGATCCCCGCCGATCTCATGTGCCCGACCCCGGGTCTGGAGCTCGGCGATTCCTGCGAGGCCCGCACCCGTGCGATCGCCCTGCGGTTCCTCGCCCAGCTGGAGGAGGCGCAGCGGCTGGCCGGAGGCTCGCCCGACTAGGCGAATCGGTTCAGCGGCGCGCCTGCCGTAGGATGGGACGCCATGCATGCGAGCCGACGGAACCTGAACGCCCGACGACAGCCCACGTCGTCGGGCTGCGGTTGTCTGGCGACGACGTCGATCGCGGTCCTCGCCATCATCGTCCTCATCGGCGCCGCCGCCATGTTCGCAGGGCCCATCAGCTCCCCGTTCGATCGCCGCCCGATCCCCGAGGACGTCCCGCCCGCCGCCGCGGAGCCGGCGCCGCGTGTCGACGTCAATGCCCCCGGGCGGCCCTCCGACCAGCTGGCCCAGTGGGCGGCGCCCATCGCGGAGGCGACGGGCATCCCGGATCAGGCCGTCCGCGCCTACGGCCTGGCGGAGGTCATCGCCGCCGAGCGGCACCCGCACTGCGGCCTGGCGTGGAACACCCTCGCCGGCATCGGCCACGTCGAGACGCGCCACGGCACGTACGGCGGCGACTGGCTGAACCGGCCGCGGCTCGATCAGAATGGCGTGGCGACGCCGTCCATCGTCGGCGTCCCCCTCGACGGCTCCCCGGGTTTCGCCGCCATCAAGGACACCGACGGCGGCATCTTGGACGGGGACCGGGAGTGGGACCGTGCGGTGGGACCGATGCAGTTCATCCCGGAGTCGTGGAACACCCACGGCATGGACGCCTCCGGCGACGGCGTCGCAGACCCCAACCAGATCGACGACGCGGCGGCCAGCGCGGCGAACCTGCTGTGCTCCGGGGACAGGGACCTGACGACGCCGAAGGACTGGGCCACCGCCATCCGCTCCTACAACCAGTCGGAGGAGTACCTGCGCAAGGTCCGCGACGCCGCGGCGAACTACGCGCTGGGCCAGGGCGCCTGACTCGCGGAGCCCTGCAGCCGGAGAGCACCCGGGGAGCACGGCCGTGGCATCCCCGCGGCGTCGGGGCGGCGCTTCCGGGGGAAGCCGCGGGGGAGAAGCCAGCGGCGGCGAATGCGGCGGAATCGTGCCACAATCGGTGGCAAGTGCGCCGGAAAGGTTCCGGCCGGAAAGGTGACGAATGGCTGCTCCCATCATCGGACTGAACGCCCTGGAGATTCTGGACTCCCGTGGCAACCCGACCGTCGAGGTCGAGGTCGCCCTCGAGGACGGCTCGATCGGCCGCGCCGCGGTGCCCTCCGGTGCGTCGACTGGCGAGCACGAGGCGTACGAGAAGCGCGACGGCGGCGACCGTTACCTGGGCAAGGGCGTCGAGCAGGCCGTGGAGAACGTCCTGGGTCCGATCCAGGACGAGCTCGTGGGCTCCTTCGCCGATGACCAGCGCCTCATCGACGCCGCGATGATCGATCTCGACGGCACGCCGAACAAGAAGAACCTGGGCGCCAACGCCATCCTCGGCGTCTCCATGGCCGTCGCGAAGGCCGCCGCGGCCTCCGCCGAGCTGGAGCTCTACCAGTACGTCGGCGGCCCGAACGCCCACGTCCTGCCGGTTCCGATGATGAACATCCTCAACGGCGGCGCCCACGCCGACTCCGGCGTCGACGTCCAGGAGTTCATGATCGCCCCGGTCGGCGCGGAGTCCTTCAAGGAGGCCCTGCGCATCGGCGCCGAGGTCTACCACTCCCTGAAGAAGGTCATCAAGGGCAAGGGCCTGTCCACCGGCCTGGGCGACGAGGGCGGCTTCGCCCCGTCCGCCGAGTCCACCGAGGCCGCCCTGGACCTCATCGTCGAGGCCATCGAGGCCGCGGGCTACAAGCTGGGCGAGGAGGTCGCCCTGGCCCTCGACGTCGCGTCCTCCGAGTTCTACGAGGACGGCCACTACAACTTCGAGGGCGGCCAGCACACCCCGGAGGAGATGGCCGCCGTCTACGAGAAGCTCGTCGAGAAGTACGCCATCGTCTCCATCGAGGATCCGCTGGACGAGAACGACTGGGACGGCTGGGTCGAGCTGACCAAGCGCATCGGCGACAAGGTTCAGCTGGTCGGCGACGACTTCTTCGTCACGAATCCGGCCCGCCTGAAGGAGGGCATCGAGAAGGGCGCCGCCAACGCCCTGCTGGTCAAGGTCAACCAGATCGGCACGCTGTCCGAGACCTTCGAGGCCGTCGCCCTGGCCCACAACAACGGCTACAAGTCGATGATGTCCCACCGCTCCGGCGAGACCGAGGACACCACCATCGCCGACCTGGCCGTCGCCCTGAACTGCGGCCAGATCAAGAC
>JAEWGK010000215.1 GCA_023388385.1 Actinomycetes bacterium
GGCCCAGGCCGGCGCCGCCGTCTTCGCCGGCGACGGCACCGCCGCGCTGCCCGGCCTCGGCGCCTGACCCGCGCCCGCGCTACCCGCGCAGGCGGGCGAGGACGTCGGCGACGGCGTCGTCGTAGGCGATCTCCGCCTTCTCGCCGGACATGCGGTCGCGCAGCTCGACCATGCCGTCGGCGTAGCCGCGGCCGACGACCACGACGTACGGCATGCCCAGCAGCTCGGAATCCTTGAACTTCACTCCGGGGCTGACCTTCGGGCGGTCGTCGAACAGGACCTCGACGCCGGCGTCGGACAGCTCACCGGCGAGCTTCTCCGCGGCCTCGGCGGCCGCGGCGTCCTTGTTGGCGATGACGACGTGGACCGTGAACGGCGCCACCGAGGCGGGCCAGCGCAGGCCCTTGTCGTCGTGAAGCTGCTCGGCGAGCACGGCGACCAGGCGGGAGACGCCGATGCCGTAGGAGCCCATCGTCGGGCGGGAGCGCTTGCCGTTGACGTCGAGCAGGTCGACCTCGAACGCGTCGGTGTACTTGCGGCCCAGCTGGAAGATGTGGCCGATCTCGATGCCGCGGGCGAGCGTCAGGGTGCCCTCGCCGTCCGGCGACGGGTCGCCCTCGCGGATTTCGGCGCACTCGATGGCGCCGTCCGGGGTGAAGTCGCGGCCGCAGACCATGTCGACGACGTGGTGGTTCGGCTGGTCGGCACCGGTGATCCACGCGGTGCCCTCGACGATGCGCGGGTCCGCCAGGACGCGGACGCCGGCGTCCGCCAGGCCCTTCGGACCGATGTAGCCCTTGACCAGGAAGTCGTGCTTGGCGAAGTCCGCGTCCTCCAGCAGGCGCGGCTCGGCGGGCTCCAGCGCGGCCTCGACGCGCTTCATGTCCACCTCGCGGTCGCCCGGGACGAGGACGCCGAGGAGCTCCTCGACGGGTTCGGCGACCACGCCGTCCTTCGCGGCCTTCGCGGCGCGCTTCCGCTCCGCGGCGCTCTCCTCGTCCGACATGCCCGGGCGGGCCATGCCGGCCGGGTACTTGACGGCCAGCATGATGCACTTCAGGGTGTCGGCGGCGGTGACCTCGCGGCCCAGGCCGGCGGCCTCCGAGTTCGCCCACTCCACCAGGGCGTCGATGGTGACGGCGTCCGGGGTCTCGTGGACGGCGGCCTCCGGTTTGCCCTCGATGGGCTGGGCCGGCGGGACCGGGGTGGTGACGGCCTCGACGTTGGCGGCGTAGTCCGAGCCGGTGGCGCGGACGAAGGTGTCCTCGCCCGCCTCCGAGACGGCGAGGAACTCCTCGGACGCGGAACCGCCCATCGCGCCGGACATGGCGGAGCAGATGGCGTACTCCAGGCCCAGGCGGTCGAAGATGCGCCGGTAGGCGCCGCGGTGCGCCTGGTAGGACGCCTCCAGGCCCTCGTCGTCCATGTCGAAGGAGTAGGAGTCCTTCATGACGAACTCGCGGCCGCGCAGCAGGCCCGCGCGCGGGCGCTCCTCGTCGCGGTACTTCGTCTGGATTTGATACAGGGTGACCGGCAGGTCCTTGTAGGAGCTATACAGGTCCTTTACCGCGAGGGTGAACATCTCCTCGTGCGTGGGGCCGAGCAGGTAGTCGGCGTCCTTGCGGTCCTTCAGGCGGAAGAGGTTGTCGCCGTACTCGGTCCAGCGGTTGGAGAACTCATAGGGCTCGCGCGGCAGCAGCGCCGGCAGGCTGATCTCCTGGGCGCCGATGCCGTTCATCTCCTCGCGCACGATGCCCTCGATGTTGCGCAGCACGCGCAGGCCGAGCGGCAGCCACGTGTAGACGCCAGGGGCCGCGCGGCGGATGTAGCCCGCGCGGACCAGGAGCTTATGGCTGGCAACTTCGGCATCGGCCGGATCCTCGCGCAGGGTGCGCAGGAACAGCCGGGACATTCGCGTGATCATGCCCCGGATACTAGCGGGTCCGGCCGCCGGGACCGCCGTTAGGATTCGGGCATGCTCATCCTGCTTCCCCCGTCCGAGACGAAGTCCTCCGGCGGCGCCGGCGCGCCCCTCGACTTCGGCGCCCTGACGTTTCCGTCCCTGACCCCGGTGCGGGAGTCGATCGCCGCCGATCTGGTGGCGCTGGCCTCCGGTGACACGGACCGGGCGCGGGAGGTCCTGGGCCTCGGCCCGAAGCTCGCCGCGGAGGTGGAGGCCGACGCCTCCCTCATGTCCTCCCCCACCGCCCCGGCGCTGGACCGCTACACGGGCGTGCTGTTCGACGCGCTGGACGCCGCATCACTGCCGCCGGCCGCCCGGGCGCACCTGGCGGTGGGCTCGGCGCTGTTCGGCGTCGTCGGGGCGGAGGACCCCATCCCCCGCTACCGGCTCTCCGGCACCGTGAAGCTGCCGGAGGCCGGCGCCGCGGCCGGCGCGCCCGCCCCGACGATGCGCGCCCGCTGGGGCCGCGCCATCACGGAGGCGCTGGCCGACACCGGCGGGTTCGTCGTCGACCTGCGCTCGGGCGCGTACATGAACCTGGGCAAGATCCCCGGTGCCGCGACATGCCGTGTCGAGACGCCCGACGGCAAGGTCGTCTCCCACTTCAACAAGCACCACAAGGGCCTGCTCGCCCGCGCGCTGTCGCTCGCCGCCGCGGACGGCGTGGACATCTCCGACGCGGCCACCGCAGCCCGCGTCGCCCGCGCCGCCGGGCTCGACGCCCGCATCGACGCCTCGGGCCGCGCACCGCTCATCGTGGTCACCGTTCGGGACTGACGCCCGGCTGCCCCGCGTGACGACGGCGCCCGCCGCCGCGGATGGTCCGCGGCGGCGGGCGCCGGATGCGTCGTCACGCCCCCGGGAGATCCCCTGCAACGTCGCCGACGATGAGGACGGCCGGGGGCTTGACCTCCTCATCGGCGATGACGGCGCCGAGGGTGCCCAGAGTGCAGCGGAAGGTGCGCTGCTTCGACGTCGTACCTTCCTGGATGACGGCGGCCGGGGTGTCCGCGGATCGGCCGCCGGCGATGAGGGCGTCGGCGATGGCGGCACCGTTCCTCACGCCCATGATGACGACGAGGGTGCCGCGCAGCTTCGCCAGCGCGTCCCACTCCACCAGCGACTTCGGATGCCCCGGCGGGACGTGGCCGGACACGATGGTCAGGTCGTGGGTGACCCCGCGGTGGGTGACCGGGATGCCCGCGGCCGCCGGCACGGCGATGGCGGAGGTGATGCCCGGGACCTCGACGACGTCGACGCCGGCCTCGCGCAGCGCCGTCATCTCCTCGAAACCGCGGCCGAACAGGTACGGGTCGCCGCCCTTGAGGCGGACGACGAAGAGGCCCAGCTCCTTCGCGCGGTGGATGAGCAGCTCGTTGATGCGCTCCTGCGCCATGGCGCGGCCGTAGGGCAGCTTGCCGGCGTCGATGACCTCCACGTCCGGGTCCAGCTGGCCGAGCAACGACAGCGGCCCCAGGTGATCGGCGACGACGACATCGGCCAGGCGCAGCAGGCGGCGGCCCTCGACGGTGATGAGGCCCGGGTCGCCCGGGCCCCCGCCGACGAGGGCGACGGTGCCCGCGAGATCGCCGGCGCGGGAGGCGCGGCGGCCCTCCAGACGGGCGGCCTCGATGGCCTCGCCGCCCGTGGCGTCGTCGACCATGATGCCGTGCCGCCGGGAATGGACCACCACATCGCGCAGCATCCCCGGGTCGCACACGACGACCAGGGCCTTGCCCCACAGCATGGCCGGGGTGAAGTGCGTGCGGTGAAGGGTGATGCGCCCCTCGTCCGCCCACGCGCCGATGGTGGTGGTGATGAGGGCGCCGTCCTCCCCCACGGCCTCCCGGCCCTCGCACACGGTCACGCGCGCGCCGCCCTGGACGTAGCCCGGGATGACGCGCTCGGCGAGGGTCGAGCCGCCGACGATGAGGACGTCGCGGTCCTTGAGCAGCAGGGTCATGGACGGGATTCTAGTGCCGGACCCACCGCCCGCCGCGCTCGGGCGGGGATGCGGCGCGGCTACCGGGCCGCGGCCAGGAACCGGCGCACGGCCCCCGGCGCGCCGGCCGGATGCAGGTGCAGGTACGACGCGTGGACTCGGCCGTCGGGCGAGGCGAGGCCCTCCTCGGCCGACTCCCCGCGCCAGTCGCGCCAGCCCCACGCCGGCGTCCAGCCGGCCTCGCGGGCGGCACCGAGCCGCGCCGGGTCCAGCCGGGTGCGGTGGAACTCGTGGCCCGTCACCCGCAACCCGGCCGGAGCGAGCGCCGAATCACGCAGCGCCACGGCCTCCCGGTAGCCGAGGGTGAGCCGACCGCTCATCGCGCCGGCGCCGGGGACGACGCCGCACATGGGGCGGCCGTCGAGCTCCTCCAGCAGCCACAGCAGGCCCGCGCATTCGGCGTGGACGGCGACGCCGTCGGCCACGGCCCGGCGCACCGCCGCGGCGAGATCATCGCGGGCCGACAGGGCCTCGGCGTGCTCCTCCGGGAACCCGCCGGGGACGACCAGGCCGTCGCAGTCCGGCAGGTCGTCGGTCAGCGGATCGAAGGACACGACATCGGCGCCGCCGGCGGTGAGCATCTCCGCGTGCTCCGCGTAGGCGAAGGTGAAGGCGGCGCCGGAGGCCACGGCGATGCGGGGGCGGGGGGCGCCCGACGCCGGGACGTCCGTCGCGCCGGCCCGCCCCGCGTCCGCGGCGCCCGCGGCATCCGCGGCGCCCACCGCGGCGGCCGGATCCCACGGCTCGGCGTCGCACGGCCGCACCGCCAGGGAGACGAGTGCACCGAGATCCACGTGCCGCTCCACCAGGTCCGCCATCGCCTCGACGATGGCCCCGGCGCCGCCGTGCTCGGCGGCGGTGACCAGGCCCAGGTGCCGGGAGGGCACGGCGATGCCGTCGACGCGCGGGACTTCGCCGAGGACCGGCACGCCGACGGCCTCGACCGCGTCCCGGCACACCGCCGCGTGCCGCTCGGAGCCGACGTGGTTGACGATGGCGCCGGCAACGCGGACGCCGTCGTCGAGCGTCGCGAAGCCGTGGACGAGGGCCGCGACGGATTGGCTCATGTGCCGGGCGTCGACGACCAGGACGACGGGGGCGCCGAGCAGCCGCGCGATCTCCGCGGTCGAGCCGGCCGCCGACAGCGGGTCTCCCCCGATCCGGCCGTCGTACAGCCCCATGACGCCCTCGACGACCCCGATGGCGCAACCCGCGGAGCCGTGGGCGTACAGCGGCGCGATGAGGGACGGCCCGCACATGACGGAGTCCAGGTTGCGGCCCGGCCGTCCCGCGGCGAGGCCGTGGTAGCCGGGGTCGATGTAGTCGGGGCCGACCTTGAAGGGGGCGACCTCCATCCGGCGGCTGAGCGCCGCCATGATGCCCGTGGCCAGGGTCGTCTTGCCCGTGCCGGACCCGGCGCCGCCGATGACGATGGCCGGGGCGGCCGGGCCCGTCACCACTCGATGCCCTTCTGGCCCTTCCGGCCCTGGTCCATCGGGTGCTTGATCTTCGTCATCTCGGTGACCAGATCGGCCGCCTCGATGAGCTTCGGGTCCGCGTCGCGGCCGGTGATGACGACGTGCTGGCGGCCCGGGCGGGTGCGCAGCGTCTCCACGACGTCGTCGACGTCGACCCAGCCCCACTTCACGGGGTACGTGAACTCGTCGAGCACGTAGAGATCGTGGCGCTCCTCCGCGAGGCGGCGCTTGATCTCCGCCCATCCCTCGGCGGCGTCGCGGGCGTGGTCCTCGTCGGTGCCGTGCTTGCGGGACCAGGACCAGCCCTCGCCCATCTTGTGCCACTCGACCGGGCCGCCCGCTCCGGTCTCCCGGTGCAGCTCGCCGAGGCGGCGGAACACCGCCTCCTCGCCGACGCGCCACTTCGCGGACTTCACGAACTGGAACACGCCGATGTCCATGCCCTGGTTCCACGCGCGCAGAGCCAGGCCGAACGCGGCGGTGGACTTGCCCTTGCCGCGGCCCGTGTGGACGGCGGTGATGGGCAGCATGCGGCGCTGCCGGGTGGTCAGGCCGTCGTCGGGAATGGTCGCGGGGTCGACCTTGCCCTGGGGCATGGGGGCCTCCTCGTTCGTGTCTCTGGTGGGCGGACGGTTCTCCGGGCCGCCGGGGTCGCGGTCCAGGGTAGCCGGGCCAGGCCGCTACCCTGGTCGCCATGACCGAACCCGCCCAGCGCTTCGAGGGCACCATCGTCGCCGCCCCGCTCGAGTCCATGTCCGCCCTCGAGGTCCACGACGTCTACAAGCTGCGCGTCGACGTCTTCATCGTCGAGCAGGCCGAGACCTGGCCGGAAATCGACGATCTGGACGCGGAGCCGGCGACGATGCACCTGCGCGCCTACGACGACGCCCCGGAGGACGGCTCCCCCGTCCTCGTCGGCGTCGCCCGTGCGCTGCCGGCCGAGACCGCCGACGGCAGGGAGGCCGTGCGCATCGGGCGCGTGTGCGTCGCCGCGGATCATCGGTCCCGCGGCATCGGCGCCGCACTCATCGAGGAGGCGCTGTCGCTCGCCGACGGCCCCTTCGTGCTCGACGCCCAGGAGCACCTGGAGGGCTGGTACGCGGGCTTCGGCTTCGTCCGCGACGGGGAGACGTTCCTCGAGGGCACCGTCCCCCACGTGCCCATGCGCCGCGGGTAGCGCCGGGACCGCGCCGACTGCCTGGCGGAGCCCTCAGAGCCCCGCGTGGACGACGCCCGCGACCGCGTCGGCGTTCAGCTCGTCGACGCGAACGCACGGTCCGCCGAGGTGGCGGGCCAGATCCGCTGCGAGCCCCAGGCGGACGCGACCGCGCTCGCAGTCGACGACGACGGCCCCGGCCAGCTCCCTGCGCCGCAGGGCGTCGGCCGCCGCCCGCGCCCGTGCCGGGCCGTCGCGGCCGGTTGCGCGGCCGTCGGACAACACCACGAGCAGCGCGCGGCGATCCGGTTCGCGCCGGCGCTCCCGTTCCAGCAGGCGCATGGCCTCCACGAGCCCCTCCGCCAGCGGGGTGCGGCCGCCCGTGCGCAGGTCGTCCAGGCGACGCGCGGCGACGTCCGTCGACCGCGTCGGCGGCAGGACGACGTCGGCGCCGGCACCGCGGAACGTGACGACGGCGACCTTGTCCCTGCGCTGGTACGCATCGCGCAGCAGCGACGACACCGCCCCGGTCACCGCCGCCAGGCGGTCCCGGGCGGCCATCGAGCCGGAGGCGTCGACGAGGAAGACGACGAGATTCGACTCGGTGCCGCGGCGCAGCGAACCGCGCAGGTCCTCCCCGCGCAGCTCCACGATCTCCCCCGGCCCGCCCAGGCGCGCGCCGCGTTCGGCGGCGGCGACGACGGTGCCGGGCACATGCAGGCCGTGACCGCCCTCCGACCGGGCCAGTGCCCGGACGGTGGCGCCGCGGGAGCCGAGGGCCGCCGACCGGCGCCCGCCGGACGCGCCCGTGCCGGCGCCGGGCAGGGTCAGCTCACGCACCCGGAAAGGGGGCACCGGATTCGGCGCGACCTCCCATCCCTCCGGCCGGCGCACCGTCGTCGGCGCCGGGGTCGTCGTCACACTCACGCTGCCCGGCGGCATCCGGCTCCCGCTCCGGGGGACGCTCGTCGGGGACCCGGTCACGGGCATTCTCCATCGCCTCGTCGAGGTCGTCGCCGTCGAGGCCCGGCTCGTCGAACGGGTCGCGGCGGCGCCGGTGCGGCAGCGCCAGCTCCGCGGCCACCCGGATGTCGTCGTCGGTGATGCGCCCCGGGCCATCCCCGGCGGCCAGGCGCCACGCGGCGTGGGCGCGGGCGGTGCGGGCGATGACGAGATCGGCGCGCATGCCGTCGACGTCGAACTCCGCGCACAGTGCGGCGATGCGGCCCAGGGTCACGTCGTCCAGCGCGACGTCGTCATGCAGGGCGCGGGCGCGGGTCAGGCGGGCGCGCAGCGCATCCTCCTCGTCGGCCCAGCGGGCGTGGAACGCCCGCGGGTTCTCCTCGTAGGCCAGGCGGCGGCGCAGGATCTCCGTGCGCACCGCGTGGTCGCGGGAGGCGACGACGTCGACTGCCAGCCCGAAGCGATCGAGCAGCTGCGGGCGCAGCTCGCCCTCCTCCGGGTTCATCGTGCCCACCAGCACGAAGCGGGTGTCCTCCACGTGCGAGACGCCGTCCCGCTCGACGACGATGCGGCCGGTCGCGGCCGTGTCGAGCAGGACGTCGACCAGGTGATCCGGCAGCAGGTTGACCTCGTCCACGTAGAGGATGCCGCCGTCGGCAGCCGACAGCAGACCCGGCACGTAGCGGGCGCGGCCCGTGGTGAGCACCGCCTCCACGTCGATGGAGCCGACGACGCGGTCCTCGGTGGCGCCGAGCGGCAGGTCCACCAGTCGGCCGTCCAGGTGCGGGGCCAGCGCGCGGACCGTCGTGGTCTTCGCCGTGCCCTTCTCGCCGCGAACGACGACGCCGCCGATGCCCGGCGCAATCGCCGTGAGCAGCAGCGCCAGACGCAGCCGGTCCTGTCCCACGACCGCCGTGAACGGGAAGGCGGGCGGGACGGGGCGCGAATGCTCGGTGCTCATGCCCTCCACTATTACCCCAGGCGTTTTCGGCCACGCGCCGCCGTGCGCGCGCAGGCCCCGGAGACGACGGTCGGGGCCGGCCTCCACGGGATGAACCGCGGAGGCCGGCCCCGGTGAAGGAAGCCCGAAATCGATTAGCGCTCCAGCAGCAGCGCCTTCTGGGACTCGTCCCACACCTTCTCGAACAGCGCCTTGTCGTCGGCGAGGGTGCGGCCGTAGGACGGCACGAGCTCCTTGATCTTCGGCGCCCAGTCCGCCATCTTCCTGCCGAAGCAGCGCTCGAGCAGATCGATCATGACCGCCGGGGCGATGGAGGCGCCCGGGGACGCGCCCATGAGGCCGGCGATGGAGCCGTCGGAGGCGTTGATGACGGCGGTGCCGAACTCCAGCGAGCCCATCTTCGGGAACTTCGCCGGGGCGATGACCTGGACGCGCTGGCCGGCGACGATCAGCTCCCAATCGTCGTTCTGAGCGGTCGGCACGTACTCGCGCAGGGACTCGACGCGGGCGTCGAAGTCCTTCATGACCTCGGTGATGAGGTACTTGGTCAGGCCCATCTCCTGCAGGCCCGCGCCCGCCATGACGAACACGTTGCCCGGACGCAGGGTCTTGAACATGTCCAGGTAGGAGCCGGTCTTCAGGTACTTGGTGTTCCAGCCGGCGTAGGGGCCGAACAGCAGGCCCTTCTTGCCGTCGATGACGCGGGTGTCCAGGTGCGGCACGGACATCGGCGGGGTGCCGACGGAGGCCTTGCCGTAGACCTTCGCGGAGTGCTGCTCGATGAGCTCCTCGTTGGTGCAGCGCAGCCACTGGCCGGACACCGGGAAGCCGCCGAAGCCGCGGATCTCCGAGATGCCGGACTTCTGCAGCAGCGGCAGGGCGTTTCCGCCGGCACCGACGAACACGAAGTTCGCACGGACCTTGCGGACGTCGCCGGAGTGGACGTTCTTGACCGTGACGACCCACTTGGTGCCCTCGCGCTCGAGGTTCTTGACCTCGTGGCCGTAGCGAATCTCGGTGCCGCGGTCGGACAGCGCCGACAGGTACTGGCGGGTCAGGTTGCCGTAGTTGACGTCCGTGCCGTTCGGATTGCGGATGACGGAGACCGGGGTGGAGAAGTCGCGGCCCTTCGCCATCAGCGGCAGGTACTCGGCGAACGCGTCCTGGTCCTCGATGAGCTCCTGGCCGAAGAACAGCGGGTTCGCGTTCAGCGCCTCGTAGCGGTTGCGCATGAAGCGCATCTGGTCCTCGCCCTGGGCGAACGCCGTGTGGTCGACCGCGTTGATGAAGCCCTTGGGGTCGGTGAGGACGCCGTCGTCGACGAGGGAGGTCCAGAACTGGCGGGAGACCTGGAACTGCTCGTTGATCTTGGAGGCCTTGGCGATGTCGACCTTGCCGTTCTTCTCCGGCGTGTAGTTCAGCTCGCAGAGCGCGGAGTGACCGGTGCCCGCGTTGTTCCACGGGGACGAGGACTCCTCGGCGGGCTGATCCAGCCGCTCGAAGACGATCTGGCTCCAGTTCGGCTCGAGCTGGTTCAGCAGCACGCCCAGCGTGGCGCTGATGACGCCGCCGCCGATGAGGACGACGTCAACGTCGTCTCCGGTCTTGGCGGGGAGGTTCTTGTCGGACACTGCAGTCAACTTCCTTCACGTGTGGGTGAACAGGCGCAGCGATAGCCGCGTCCTGGCTTCTCTTCAGTGATACCCCTCCATTCTGTCACAGTGCCCCCGATCCCCTAATCACCGCCCGCTATCGTGGTGAACGTGAACCACGAGACCAGCGGGGAAGTTACCCCCGACCACCGTCCGAACTGGGTGGCCGACGAGCTGCCCGGCTGCATCCGAACCGCAGTCGACCTGGGCGTGGACCCCGACGGGGAGACCGACGTCGTCGCCACCGTCGTCCGCTACGCCCCCTCCCACCCCGCCGCCACCCCCGATCGGGAGGGGGCCCGCCCGGGCGGGGAGGACATGGACGCCGATGCCGCCCAGGGCATCGGCCCCAGGCCCGCCGTCCTGTGGGTCCACGGCCTCTCCGACTACTTCTTCCAGGTGCACCTCGCGCGGGCTATCCACGCCGCCGGGTGGGACTTCTACGCCGTCGATCTGCGCAAGTGCGGCCGCTCCCACCGCCCGGGCCAGCGCCGCCACTTCATCACCGATCTCGCGCTGTACGACGACGACCAGACCGCCGCGCTCGACATCATCGCGGCGGAGGGCCACGACCGCGTCGTCGTCGGCGGGCACTCCACCGGGGGTCTGGTCATCGCCGGCTGGCTCGACCGCCTGCGCACCTCGGACCCGCGGCGCCACGCGCTCATCGTCGGCGGGCTGTTCGACAGCCCGTGGCTGGATCTGCCGGTGGACGACTGGAAGCTGCCGTTCATGCGCCCTGCCGTGAAGCTCCTGGGCCGGCTCACGCCGAACCGGTGCATCCCGGAGGACTCCCTCGGCGGCTACGGCGAGTCCCTGCACGTCAGCCGGCACGGAGAGTGGGACTACGACCTGGGGCACAAGCCGCTGGTCGGCTTCCCCATGCCGTTCTCCTGGCTCGCGGCCATCGTCCGCGCCCAGGACGAGCTGGCCCGGGGCCTGGAGACCGGGGTGCCGAACCTGGTGCTGCGCTCCGACCGCTCGTGGATCGGCAAGCCGTATTCCGCGGCGACGGATTCCGCGGACGCGATCCTCGACGTGGAACACATCGCACGGCGTGCGCGTTGCCTGGGCGAGGGGACGCGGTGCGCGGTCATCCCCGGCGCGCGCCACGACGTGTACCTGTCGGCCGAGCACGCCAGGGCACTCGCGTTCCGCGAGACGCTGGACTTCCTCCGGAATCTCGCGGGCTGACCGCCTGCCGCGCCCCACCACGACCACCGTCGACGCCCCTCGACGCCCCGACACGGAAGGCCACGGCAGGACATGACCCACACCCCCAGCGAGCACTACGACGTCATCATCATCGGCGCGGGCTCCGGCAACTCCATCCCCGCCCCGGACTACGACGACGTCCGCATCGCCATCGTCGAGGAGGACCGCTTCGGCGGCACCTGCACCAACGTCGGATGCATCCCGACGAAGATGTACGTCCTGGCCGCCGACGCGGCGGAGAACGTGCGGGCGGCCTCCCGCCTCGGCGTCACCGCGACCATCGACTCGGTGGACTGGGCGTCCATCCGCGAGCGCGTCTTCGGCCGCCGCATCGATCCGATCGCCGCAGGCGGCGAGGCGTACCGCCGCGGTGACGAGACCCCGAACATCACCGTCTACGACGGCCACGCGTCCTTCGTCGGCCCGCGCACCATCCGCACCGCGCAGGGGGACGAGGAGAAGATCATCTCCGCCGACCAGATCATCATCGCCGCGGGCTCGCGCACCTCCGTGCCGGCCTTCGTCGAGGAATCGGGCGTGCCCTACCGCACGAACAAGGACATCATGCGCGTCGAGGAGTTCCCGAAGGAGCTCATCATCCTCGGCGCCGGCTACATCGCCTCGGAGTTCGCGCACGTCTTCTCCGCGCTCGGCTCCACCGTCCACGTCATCAACCGCTCCGGCACGATGGTCCGCCACTGCGACGCGGACGTCGCCGACCGGTTCACGGAGGTCGTCTCCCGCACCTGGGACGTCCACCTGAACACCGAAATCGAGGAGCTGTCGCAGGACGCCGACGGCCGCATCACCGCGAAGCTCACCGACGGCACCACCGTCCACGGCGACCAGTTCCTCGTCGCCACCGGCCGCCGCCCCAACGGCGACCTCATGGACCTGGACCTCGGCGGCGTGGAGATGCACGACGACGGCCGCGTGAAGGTCGACGAGTACGGCCGCACCTCCGCCGAGGGCGTGTGGGCGCTGGGCGACGTCTCCAGCCCGCATCAGCTGAAGCACGTCGCCAACCACGAGGCGCGCGTCGTGTTCCACAACGTGCTGGCCGCCCACCGCGCAGGCGGCGACGCGGGCGAGGACTCCTACCGCACCATCGACCACGCCCACGTGCCGTCGGCCATCTTCTCCTCCCCGCAAATCGGGCAGGTCGGCATGACCGAGGAGGAGGCCCGCGAGTGGGCGACCGCCAACGGCACGGAGGTCACCGTCACGATCCAGAACATCGGCGACGTCGCCTATGGCTGGGCGCTGGAGGACGAAACCGGCTTCGCCAAGCTCATCGCCGACCGGAAGTCGGGCCAGCTGCTCGGGGCCCACTTCATCGGCGCGCAGGCCGCCACCCTGGTGCAGCAGTGCATCCAGATGATGGCCTTCGGCATCGACTGCCGCGACGCCGCGACGAAGCAGTACTGGATTCACCCCGCGCTTCCCGAGGTCGTGGAGAACGCGCTCCTCGGCCTCGAATTCGACTAGCCGTGGTGCCCCGCCGGGCGGGACGCCGCCGAACCAGGCGTCGGCGGACCCGGCGGGGACCCGGGGCTACGCCCGGCAGACGGGCCGGCGGCCCGACAGGGCGTCGTCGACGAGGCCGCCCATCAC
>JAEWGK010000224.1 GCA_023388385.1 Actinomycetes bacterium
GGATGTGGGTGAGGATGGCCATGACGGCGCCGAACGCCGGCGGGGCCCAGATGAGGTCCTTGCCCTTGTCGACGGCGTCGACGGCCAGGCGTGCGACCTCCTCCTTGTCCACGGTCAGCGGGGCCTCCTTCACGTCCGCGGACATGCGGGTGCGGACCTGGCCGGGGCGGATGACCAGCGTCTTCACGCCGTACTCCGACAGGGCCTCGCCGAGGCACAGGTAGAAGCCGTCGAGGCCGGCCTTGGTGGAGCCGTAGACGAAGTTGGAGCGGCGGACGCGGACGCCGGCGGCGGAGCTCATGGCGATGAACTGGCCGTGGCCCTGCTCCCGGAACCTCTGTCCGACGAGCACGCCCATGGAGACGGCGCCGGTGTAGTTGATGTTCGCGGCGAGGACGGCCTTGCGCTGGTCCTGCCACTGCTCCTCCTGGTCGCCCAGGATGCCGAAGGCGACGATGCAGACGTCGACGTCGCCGCCGGCGAACGCCTTGTCGACGACCTCCGGGTGGGAATCGACGTCGGTGGCGTCGAAGTCGATGAGCTCGACGTCGGAGGCTCCGGCGGCGCGCATCTGCTCCTCGGCCTTCGCGCGGCCGGGGTCGTCGGCGAGGGCGGCGAGGATGACGCGGGCGGGGCCGCGCTTGAGGAACTCCGCCGTGATGGCGAGGCCGATTTCGCTGGTGCCGCCGAGCACCAGGATGGACTGGGGCTTGCCCACTGCGTTGATCATGTGGTTTCTCCTAGTGGGTCCGTGCGGGACCCGTCGATCCGTGCGTTGGGGTGCCGCGGGTCAGCGCAGCTCGAGGCGGCGGCTCATGTCGGACTCGAAGACGCCGGTCGGGTCGATCTCGTTCCGGGTCTTCAGCCAGCCCTCCATCCCCGGGTACATGGAGTGGAACATCTCGGCGGAGGTGCGGGACTCCTTCGCCAGGTACAGGCGGCCGCCGAACTCGTGGACGCGGCGGTCCAGGTCGTCGAGGAAGACGCCCAGGCCCGGTCGGATGGGGAAGTCGACGCAGACGTTCCACCCGGGCATCGGGTAGGACAGCGGGGCGCGGTTGCCCGGGCCGAACAGCTTGAAGACGTTGAGGGCCGAGTAGTGCCCGGACTTCTGGATGTCGCGGATGATGTCCTTGAACGGCTCGACGGCCTCCGGCGGGACGACGAACTGGTACTGCAGGAAGCCCTTGGAGCCGTAGCCGCGGTTCCACTCGCCGATGAGATCGAGCGGCTGATAGAACTGCGTGAGGTTCTTGACCTTGTTGGTCGCGGGGGCGCCCATGGCGTAGTACAGCTCGCCGACCATGTTGAGGGTCAGCTTGTTGAGCGTCCAGGACGGGAAGATGTCCGGCACGGTCATGAGCTGGGGGGCGTTGAACTTCAGGGGCTGCTTCGCCAGCTTCGGCGCGAGCTCCTGCAGCTGCTCCAGGGTGGCCAGGGAGCCGCGGGAGATGGTGGCGCGGCCGAGCTTCGGCGCCGGGTTGATGGCGTCGAACCAGGCGGAGGAGTAGGTGTAGTTCGCCTCGGAGCCGTCGGAGTGCGCCGCGATCGTCTCGTCCAGCGTGTCCGTGCGGACCGTGTCGGAGATGAAGTACGCGGTCTCCGTGCGCGTCATGCGGATGCGGGCGCGCAGGATGATGCCCGTGAGGCCCATGCCGCCGACGGTCGCCCAGAACAGCTCGCCCTCGGGGTCGTCGGCCGAGCCCTCCGGCTCGAGGTGCAGCACGCGGCCGTCGGCGACGAGCAGCTCCAGGGAGACGACGTGGTCGCCGAAGGAGCCGGCGGAGTGGTGGTTCTTGCCGTGGATGTCCGGGCCGATGGCGCCGCCGATGGTGACCTGGCGGGTGCCGGGCAGGACCGGGACCCACAGGCCGTACGGCAGCGCGGCCTTCATCAGCTGGTCGAGGGTGACGCCCGCGTCGACGTCGACGATGGCCGTCTCCGTGTCGATGCTGTGGATGTGGTTGAGCGGCTGCATGTCGACGACGAGGCCGCCCGAGTTCTGGGCCGGGTCGCCGTAGGAGCGGCCCATGCCGCGGGCGATGACGCCGCGGCGCAGGTGGCGGGGCTTGCCGTCGTTCTGCTCGGCGACGGCGCGGACCGCCGCCTGGATCTCGGAGACGTCGGGGGTGGCGAGGACCTGCGCGGTCGAGGGGGCGGTGCGGCCCCAGCCGGTGAGCGTCCTGGCTTCTGTGTTCAGGGCCCCGTGGGCACCGGTCGAAGCATCGGTGCTGGTCGTGCCCGTGGTGTTGTTCGGCATCACGGGCCAGGGTACTCGCGGGGCCGGAATGCGCGGCTCCGGCGCGCGGGGCCGGCTTCGGGGCGGTGCGGGCCGGGAGATCAGAGGTCCATGAGCTCCCGGATCTCGGCGGGCAGGTCCTCGACGGATTCGATGACGGGGCCGTCGTACTCCTTGAGCAGCGCGTTGACGCGCCGGCGGGACGTGGAGTCGAGCATCGGCAGCTCCTCCGCGAACAGCATGACCATCCTGTTGTTCATGGGGACGGTGGCGTACTCGCCCGCCATGTGGGGCTGATCCTCCGCCGACGGCTTCTTCCTCAGGAATCCGAACATGTCCGCGAGACTATCCTGTCCCGCATGGGTTCCGGACAGGGGAAGCAGGACGGGGCGGCGCCGGTGGACGTCGCCGCCGAGCTCGACGCGTTGCTCGCCGGTGCGCCGGGGACCGTCGCGGTCGTCGACGCCGCCGACGGGGCGGCCGGGGACGGCGGCCGGGCCGTCGTCGTCTGGCACGTGCAGCTCGACCCGGCGGAGGCCGGCGGCAGGCTCTCGGGCGCGTGGCGCATCCCGCTTGACGACGCGGACGCCGCGGCCGGGTCGCTGCGGAACCTGCTGACCGGCTGCGCGATCCTCGTTGCGGCCGACGACCCGGCCGCCGGGCCCGCGGCCCTCGGT